>CAKSKO010000057.1 GCA_934465125.1 uncultured Eubacteriales bacterium | reverse complement strand
CCCATACACCGATCGTATCCCGTTTCGAGTGAGCAAGCAGGGAAAACCGGTTAGAAGCATGAACCGCAACACTGACAAATTCTGCGATACAAGCAACAGGTAACGGAATATTCTGAAAACCAACAAGCCGATCTGCTGGGATACTCACAAATTCACGCATAAAACCATCGTATCCGCTTGATAAAAACCGTGAACCTTTTTGATAATTTTCATAAATTATACTGCTCGCAAGAGCTGGAACATTCGGAATCAACGACACGAGCTGACCGGGCGAAAACACCCCAGTTTTATCAGCCACGACCTCTCCACAACATTCGTGGATCAGCGACATTGGAAGTTTTTTATGCAGCGTTTTGGTATCGCGTTGCCCCAAATAGTATCGCTGGTCGGCATGACATACAGCCATGTATTTTGGTTTTACAATCACATCGTTTTCTAATCCGATATCTTCATATTTAATCGAAAATACCTGTGGGCTAACAAGCTGATAGACATAGTTAATCAACTTTCATTCCTCCAAGCATCGCTTGTGCAATCTTATAATCGCTTACGGTCGTGATTTTTAAATTGGAGATCTCGCCGGTTACCAGTTTTACTGGGGTATTACGCACAACGCAGATCTTACAAGCGTCGGTTAAAACACTTTTCTCTTCTTTACTAAGATCTGCATAAAGCCTCTTAAGCAAGGAAATACGGAAGCTTTGCGGTGTTTGCCCCTGATACATGAAATTGCGGTTTGGAATAGAGGAGATCACCTCGTGATCTTCTGATACAACAATCGTGTCAATCGCGGGAACAACCGTATCGCACGCTCCATTTGACAGAGCGGCATCGATATTTTCTTCAATAATTCTAAGCGTGACAAAAGGACGAACAGAGTCATGTGTTACAATGATATGTTCGTCGTTTTCACCGTAGTCCTTTTCAATCTGTAAGATAATATTCTGAATCGTACTGTTGCGGTCGACTCCGCCAACAGCAATTGTGATCTTACCGCTTTTTAAATGGTATTTTTCCAAGAGATCCTCCATATGGGAAACCCAGTCTGCGTGGACTCCAATATAGAGAAAGTCAATTCGCTTACACAATAAGAACTTTTCAATCGTATGAATAATGATCGGTTTTTCCCCTAAAGGAAGAAACTGTTTCGGCATATCTGAAATGTTCATACGGGATCCAATGCCGCCCGCTAAAATTGCTCCAAAAATCATTTTTTTTCCTCCATACAATACTCGATTCCCTTGTACTTCTTGTAACTATTGTTTAAATCCCAAAAGGCAACGTCATGATGCGCCACTTGTTTTTCTTTCGGCGGAAGCTTCATATAATCTCCGAATGCAATCCGCAGATAAGCGTCGTAACCTTTGGGAAGAGGCATCTCATACCCTTCGAAATTATGAAAAACTGCAGAAGTAAATGCTTCTTTCGGATACCTGTTTTTCATATACCCGGGTCCGGCGCAAAGTTCTGTAATCGAATCGCAATCTTCTATTTTGTATTTGCTCATCTGCTTTTCAGCGAATTTCCAGATCTTATAACGAAGTTTCTTAGAAGGAACGATCCAGAGCATCATTTTCCCAAGAAGTGAAACGGCTTTTCCGTGATTTTGCGGAACAATCTGCGCAAGATACAGTGAATAAATAAGCGCCCAGAATATCTGTTTCTTGCGAGCAAATTTAGAAGACGGATAGCCGTCGAGTGGAAAAATATCGAGCGCGACACCGAGAGGGATATCGAGTTTTATCTGATACGGCTTAATAAAAGTTGTATTATTATCCACTATTGTTGTAAAAATATTCCCAGTATTCAGATCCTTCGAAGGATGCAAACAGGAATAATTTTTAGTATCGGCTTTTTTATTCCAGATTTTGTGCAGCTTTTCGTAGTCTTCCCTTGGCATAAAAAAGTCAAGATCATCATCCCACGGAATAAAGCCGCCGTGACGGATCGCGCCGATGCATCCGCCTCCGCAGAAATAAAACAACAGATTGTTTTCGTCACAAAATTTTTTAAAATAAAGCGCCAAATCTAAGCTTTTTAGTTGAAGTGCCCTGAGTTCTTCTGGAGAAAAAGATTTTTGTTTCCGCCCCATTTTTTCCCTCCTATTATAGTTGTTTATTACCACTTACTTTCCCAAAACTTAAAAATCCCTTGCCAAAACCCGAGTCCATACGATAAGTGTAAAATAAAATGAACATACATCAGTCGCAGACGATTTTGAAACGATCGAATGTACTTACTTTTAAAGGAGAAGTAAGCGTCTAGAAGAATATAAACAGCTAGGATAGCAAGAAATGCATAAAGTACCGGTTTTAAAAAGATTGATAAAGATCCAAATACCAGTAAGTACAAAACGAAAAGCATTGGTATTAAATGGGAGATACGCGCCGGTTTTTTATGTTTTTTGATGACAGCGACTTTCCAAACACCGTATTCATAATATTGTTTGAATAACTTTTTATAACTGTCTCTTGGATAATAAACGCTTTTTATTTCAGGTGTGATATAAATTTTTCCTCCGTTTTCAGCGATTCTAAAGTTTAAATCATCATCTTCACTTCGAGGTAATCTTTCATCGTAAAGCCCAATATCAAGCAGATACTCTCGCTCAAAAGATCCCAGAAATACCGTATCGGCATATCCTTCGAATCCTTCGATATGAAATTTTCCTCCACCTAAAGCGAAGGGAGAATGATAAGCTGCCGCAACGACTTTCTGAATGTCATTTTTTCCTTTTGCAATCATAGGTCCACCGACGTTGTTCGCTCCCGTTTTCTCAAGATACTCGATGCACTTAGACACATAATCGGTGGCGTATTCTGCATGAGCGTCCATTCTAACGATGTATTTCCCTACAGCGCCTTTGATTCCAATGTTGAGTGCGAATTGTACTGTTTTATTCGGATTCTTAAGAATTTTGATAAAAGGATATTTTTCAATATAAGAGTTTATAATCTCAACTGTTTTATCACTGGAATCTCCATCGATCAAAATAGCCTCCATGTTCTCCTTGGGATAATCCTGGCTTACTATGGATTCGATGCATTTCGCAATATAGTTTTCTTCATTTAAAATTGGTATAATGATTGATACAATGATATCTTGATTACTTTCATTATTAGCCATGAAATCATTACCTTTCTCAAAAAATTTTAAATTGTATCGTTAAAATACAAATTTTAAATAGACAAATTGTGCTACGATTTTGAAAAGCATTTTTTTATTTTACCAATAGGCCCTTTGATAAGATCTTTTTCATAAGCATTCATCGTGAAGAACCACATTACAGTGAAGAAGAAAAGTAGATAAATCAAAATTTTAACAATAAGATCCAACACATCGTTTGGCACTATAAGGAATTGTAAAAACGAGCCGAGTATGCAGCAGATTACAGCAGGAATCGTGATCTTTGTGATCTGAATCCAGAATTCTTTGATATGAAGCCCAATTTTTTTAGCATAAAAGAGATTCATAATCAGTGCGTTTCCAATAAAGAAGGTGATTCCTGTTGTAGCAGCACACCCAATTCCTCCGAATTTTTGTGCAGCAGGGATTGCAATCAAGACATTTGCAATTGCAATTACAAGAAAAACACAGACACGAAACGCAAATTTGTTTTGTGCTTGTAAAATAATCAATCCAATGTTTTGGATTAGCTCAACGGTAAATGGAACAATCAAAAAAAGCGTAATGAGATAAGTGTCATCAAAGCCGGTGCCAGCCCATATGGCTATAAATTGCTTTCCAAATAGAATAAAGCCAGTTACAACACAGGAAAGAACCAAGAACTGTAATCTCCCGACTTTTGTAAATAAGTCTGATAATTCTTGGTTTGATGCATCGTTTGCAACCATTGAGGTAACCCTTGGGAGAAAAACGCCGCTGACGACATTTGAAAGCGTCATATAGTTATATGCGATCTGGAACGCAACAGAGTAAACTGCGACAGCAGCTGTCGTCGCAACAGCACCCAGGATCAACTGGTTCGATCTCCAGAATAATTGATCAATAATTACATTTAAAAAGATAAAGAAGGAGTAACGCATAATACTTCCAAATAAGCCTTTATCGAAATAATGCATTTTGATTTTCACATGAAGTTTTCCAAAACAATAGTAGATTCGTATCGCAACAACAATAATATTAAAGATTGTCTGAACAATTACAACAGTCAACGCCGTTGGACTGACCATCATCAATGAAATAATCACGATCGGCTGCAAAACAGCTTGTACGATAGAAAGTGTTTTTAAGAAAATAAACCGCTCGTGCGAGGTGATAATTGCGTTGAAAATTTGTGTTGGCAGCGTTACTGCAATATTAATCAATAAGACAATATAGATCTGTTTTGCGCTGATCATCTCTAAAGGAGTCATGTTTGGGAAAAAGGAATCCAAAAAGAAATATAAAATAATACCTATAACTAAAACAGCAGCTGTAATTACAACGTAGATTCTAGAGCAAAGAGCCAAAACGTTTTCCATGCTTTCTTGATTGTTTGTTGCTTTATATTTGGAGTAATAACGAATAATCGTAGAAGGTAAGCCAAAGTCTAAAATAACAAAATAAGCGATCAAAGATCCCATCAATTGATAGAGACCATATTCGCTGTTTCCCATTGAACGCAAAAGGATAGGAACATAAATAAATGCTACCAAAGCATTGATAATAAGGGTGATATAAGAGAGAATAACCCCAATTTTTCTTTGATTCGTATCCAAAATGGATTCCTCCAATATTTTTAAAGTGTTTTACTGAAGATAATTCAATCATAAGGCTTTCTAAAGATTATAAAAACGCTAAAATTATATCACTTTATAATTTGCATTGCAAGATAAGGCGCATACAAAACAAATCTCAGAAAATAATTCTATGGTTCTAGTACAAAGATAAATTTATATTTTTATCTGTTTTTGTAGAACAAACCAGATTTTTTTAAGACGTATAATGAACGCGATTCATAATTACTTCCTGGTTTTCATATAAATGAACGATTATGTAACTAGGAGGGCGAATATGTGAAGGGGATTGTAGAGGAACGCGCCGCAATGCTTGGAGAGTATATTATAGAAAGCAAGGCTACTGTGAGAAAAGCAGCGAAAAAATTTGGAGTAAGTAAAAGTACTGTACATAAAGATGTATCTGAACGGTTGAAGTATGTAGATCCTCAATTGTATAAAGAGGTGAAATCGGTGCTTGAAATAAATAAGGCGCAGCGTCATATACGCGGAGGAATGGCAACCCGTAATAAGTATCGTCATAAAGAAGAGACATAATAAAAAACGAAAATAAATTTAAAGTGGATAAAAGAGCACATATGAACCTTATTAAGGGGACTTGTGCTCTTTTTATTTTACCGTTCTTTTCATGGTTTCCATTTATTACCCAGTAATTTAACATTTTGCGATTGCTTTTTGACCGAAGACACCATAAAATCTTTAAAAGGACTGTTATTTTATTGAATAATGGATTATAATTACTATATTATGTTTGCAAAAATTTAGAAAAGGGGGTCTGTGTTTGGACTGGACAGAAATGATAATAGCAGTACCATCAGACTACACAGAAAAAGCAGAAAGTATTGCACATATGGTTGTGCCGTATGGCATTTATATTGAGGATTATCGCAACTTAGAGGAAGAAGTCAAGCAGATTGCAAGAATTGACTTGATTGAAGAGTCTCTGCTTAAGGCAGACCGGACAAGAACCAAAATTCACATTTATATCAGCCCAGATCAGAACCCAGAAGAGGCGGTTTCTTTTCTAAAGGGACGATATGAAATGGAACAGATTCCATACGAGATCATAATGGAACACTGTAGGGAAGATGATTGGATTCATAACTGGAAAAAATATTTCAAACCGATCCCGATCGGGGAGAAGTTACTGATTCGTCCTATTTGGGAAGAAGAATACGAAGCGGATCAACGGGTGGTACTTCATCTAGAGCCGGGGCTTGCATTTGGAACAGGAGCACATGAAACAACACGTCTTTGTTTAAAGCTGCTTGATGGAATTGATTTGACATCAAAAAAGGTGCTTGATGTTGGCTGCGGGAGCGGAATCCTTTCGGTTGCGTCGCTTCTTCTGGGGGCAAAGAAGGCCGTAGGGGTTGACATCGACGCATTAGCGGTGAAGACCGCCAAAGAAAATGCAGCGCGAAATGGAGTGGATGATCGTTTTGAAGCGGTGTTAGGGAATCTTACAGAAAAAATAGAGGGAACATATGATGTCGTCGTGGCCAATATTGTCGCTGATGTGATCATTGATTTGAATACAAAAATTAAGAGATATCTGAAAAAAGACAGCGTTTATATCATGAGTGGAATTATTAATTCACGGGCAGAGGATGTCAAACAATCATTAAGCTCTGACTTTGTCATTGAAAGAGAACAGGAAGAAAACGGTTGGACAGCTCTTTTAGTAAAAACGAAAGAATAAGAACTTTCTTAGGCTCTGAGTTACTGGCTTAGGACTGATCGCTCTGATTTAAAATTATTTGTTACATTTTATAATAGTACAAAGAAGATAAGCTGAGAAGTAAACAGTAAGCTGTCATGAATTTTACACAGATTTAGAAAGGGAGGGCATCACTCAATGAGAAAATTGGCGAAGTATTTAAAGCCTTTTATATTGACGTTGCTAGTCTGTTTTATCATGCTGTTTGGGCAGGCGATGTGTGATTTGAACCTGCCAAACTTGATGTCTGGAATTGTCAATGTTGGAATCCAGCAAAAAGGGGTGCAAAATGCTGCACCGGAAGCAATCAGTGAAAAAGGGTTTTCGTTGATGAGAGACTTTATGACTGATGAGCAGAAAGCACTTGTGGATAAGAGTTATCAGAAGATACTAGCTGGAGGAACATCAGAAGAGAACAAGATGTACCAGGAAAAATATCCTCTTTTGGCAAGCGAGAATATTTATGTACGGCAAACAGAGGGTAAAGACTCTATTGAGCAATTAAATAATTGCTTTGAAAAGAGCAGTATTGCAATGATTAGTGTGATGCAGCAGATCGCAAAGCAGCAAAGCGCAGTAGCTGCATCTGTTCCAGACGATATGTCAAACGTCGATTTCAATAAGGTTTATTCTATGCTCCCCATGCTAGAAAAGCTTCCAGATGATATGATTACACAGGGGCAGAAAGTCGCAG
>CAKSKO010000056.1 GCA_934465125.1 uncultured Eubacteriales bacterium | reverse complement strand
GAGTATATGTGATTGTAGGAATGAAGCGGTTGCTTGAGCAGCTTTCTGCAGATAGCAAAGATAAGTTCTCAACATTGCTTGAAAAGGGCGAAGCAATCTTCAAGCTGCATTTTGTAATTATCGAATCCGTTTCCGGATATGGTTCGTTCTCTTATGACGCGTGGTATAAGCGCCATTTGAACGGAACGGACGGTGTATGGATCGGCGACGGAATTGCTGACCAGTATTTCTTGAAAATCAGCAAGGTCACAAGTGATTTGTATGAAGAGGTCGGAAACGATTACGGATACTTTGTAAGCAGAAATCGCCCGACTCTTATGAAAGCATTATCACATGGTTTGAGTGAGGAGGTACTGTAACATGGACAAGATTCTTGTTGAAATATATGTCCCGTTGTTAGATCGCTCGTTCGATATGTTTATTCCTCCTGCCTCTCCTATGTATGATGTTTTGGAACTTATAAAAAAAGCTGTTACCGAAATGTCTGACGGGCGTTTCATTGCAAATGAAAACACTGCGCTTTGTCACAGAGAAGACGGCACTATCATCAATATTAACTTATCGGTTTATGAACTCGAAATCCGAAACGGTTCTAAGCTGATGTTAATATAATAAATCCTAAATCTATTAAGGAGGTCATTAAAATGGCAAGAACAATTCAGGTAACACCTGAACAGTTGGAGTCCGCAGCGGGAAGAATCGAAGGCTTAGCATCTGATTACAAGACACAGTATGATGCTCTTTACAGCGAAACAAACGCTATGGCTTCAACTTGGCAAGGAAAGGACAATACGGCATTTGTTGATCAGATCGCGGGTTTCAAAGATGACTTCGAGAAGATGCACACCCTTATGCTCAACTATGCAGATTTCCTTCGGAAAAGCGCCAAGGCGTATCGTGATACGCAGGACACAGTAACTGCTGAAGCTCGTAAACTTGTAAATTAAGAAGGAGGTAGAAAACCATGGCAGACGGAATTCAAATTTCTACACAAGTATTACTTGATACCGCTGATAAGGTTAGAACGATCAATTCTACCCTGGATCAGAAACTGGCTGACATCAACAAGAACATGAACGATCTTGAAGCAACATGGAAAAGTGATGCTGCAACCGACATCAGAGCTGCAATGAATGCTCTTAAACCTCGCTTTGAGGAATACAAGAATGTAGTTGAATCCTACGCAAAGTTTCTCGTTAATACTGCTCAGAATTATGAAACCACTGAAGGTGCCGTTCAGAGCAACGCAAGTGCATTTAAATAATGCCGAATTACCGCAGGTGGGCGTGTTCCCACGCTCACCTGCCTAAATTTGAAAACACAAGCTTTAATTAGCTTTTTTATAAATTGGAGGGTTCATAATGAAAAGAATAATTGCACTTTTCCTTGCAGTTATAACTTTACTTTCAATGTTATCCGGATGTATGTCGACCACATCTGACTCTGCAATGACAATGGGTCAATGGGTGACTTTAATTGCTGATTCATTCGGACTACAAAACTATGTGGACGAAGATCCGCATTTTTTGAGCGTGTCTCAAAATGATTCTACCTTTTCTGCTTTTCAGGCCGTTGCAGAATGGGGAATCATTGAACCCTCGAATGAAATAACATCAACAACCCCTGTTACATGGAATGATGTTCTAATTTCAATTGTTAATGCTGGCGATTTCTTGGATAAATCTACAACTGACAAAGAAAAAATCAACTATGCAATCAAAGAATTTGACCCTTCAATAAGAACATATTGGGGTAAACGATACATAAAAATGAAGGATGCAATCCCGTTGTTGGATGCAGCACAGAAAAAGTGGGCAAACAAAGTCTTTTGTGAAAAAATTGAAAAGACAGTTTTCGCAAATACTGTAATCAACAATATTGATAACAACAGTTTGGAGTATATATCTAACGGAGATATTATAACTACAACATCTGAAGAACTGAAAGAGTTAAAGGTTGGCGATGTGTATACCTTACCGGCTAACGAAAACACTTCTGCATCAATAAATAGAGTAAAGAATATAGAATATGTTGACGATAAGGTTATTATAACCAATGACGCAAATTTTAATGAAGAGGAAGTTGGAAATTATATTGAGGAAATCAAAATACAAGAAACCTCATCGCCTGACTTCACACAAATCACTGGAATATATGATGAAAACGGAAACCCGATAAACTTTGAGGTTGATAATTCATCAGCTATTGATGATATGAGTGCAGAAACAAACGATTATCAATTTTCTACATTATCGCACACAATTACAGACAGTGATTATGAAATACAACAATTGGGGCTTTTTGATAAAGTAAAAAGCACATTAAAGTTTAAAGTCGGACAGTATTCAGTTTCGTTAACTGCAACAAACAACAGTCTCGGTGTAAAGTTATCAAAGGAATTTTCAAAGACATCAAATAGATATCGTGAAGAGAAAAAAGAAGCTTATGTTAGCACAACATTTAAAGATGTTGAACTAACACGTGATGTAGATTATAGTTGGGGAAAATTGCACTCTGCAACTGTAAAATTAGATTACAGCACGAAAATTGAAGGCGGTATTAAAACAGAACGTTCTGGTAAAATTGGCAATCCAACAGAAGAAAATGAGGAAACGACAAAATCGTTATCTTCTATTTTCAATCAATATAAAACAGCATTGTCTGATTTAAAAAAGGATGTAAGAAATTCAAAATGCGATGATGAAATATATATATGCAAACTTTCTTTTCTTGAAACAGGCATTGCAAGTGCCGATTTTATTTTGAAAGGTAAGGTGACTGCTGAGGGTGATATAAAACTTGTTGTTGAAGTTGAAGGATCACAGGGAATTCAAGTCAAGGACGGTAAGTTTCGGTTTATAAAAACGAAAGATGTGGATGTAGATTTTGCCGCCGAAGCAAAACTTGAAGTGACTATTAGTCCAGGTGTTGCCATAACCATTTTGAAAAAAGTAGCCTTAATAGAATTTACTATTGATTGTGGCCTTGGTGCATCTGTTGGCATGACAGCACATCTTTTTGATATAGAAGGACATGAATTATACTCCGGGGATGCCCAACTCACAGCTGAAGATGCTGACAATTTATCAAACGAAAAGTTGTATACAACTCCGGAAGAGATAGAAAAATTTGCAAAGCAACAAGGTGGCACTTGGGATGCCGCGGAAAAAGGCATTACTGAAAATATAACAATTCACAAAGGCATTTGCTTGGATTGGAAGCTTTATCCGATTGTTAGATTTGGAATAAGCGGAAAAAGTTTAATAGGAACAATAGCAAAAAAATTTAATGTTTCGCTATCTGTAGAATTATTGGGCAGTAAGACTCCTTTCCTTCATGGACATATGGACTTTCCGAACAATCTCAAAAACATGCTTGCTTCAAAATCCATAGGTGACGGTCTTTCTACCTTTTTGGGTATTAATGCAGAGTGTACATATGATTATACTCCCTGGGATAAAGCAATAGAAAAAATTGAAGAAGCCGATCCTGCTGTAGAATCAAATGAAATAAGTCGAACTGAAACTATTTCTCTCTCAACAATGAGGGTTGAAATCAAAGAAGGTAATACAGCCCAAATTTCTGTAACCGGATTACCCGAAGGCTATACATTAAAAGATATCGAGGCCGAAATCGATGATTCAAGCATTGCAACATTTGATATCAAGGAAGGACAAATCGCCGGAAAAAAAGAAGGCATAACTCAAATAATGGTAAAAACAAAAGATGGAAAGTATAAGGCGTTTTGTGCGGTTGTAGTGACTACTGATAAGAAAATTGATTTTAATGGATTACCATCAACATCAAGCAAAGGGGTGTAATGTATTGATTTTACGATTATGTGTTAATAATAAAGACCCTCAAGGAATGAATATTTCATATGTTTTTGAGGATTGTTCGACAGGTAAAGCATGTGCGATTGCTACGGATAATTATAAAGAACCGGTAAAACTTATCGTTGACAATAAGGAATACAGTTTTTTTAATCATCCAAAGTTTATAGACAAAGTGAATATAAACACCAAATATCCTTTATCATCAAAACGAAAAAAAACAATTGGTTTTCATATTCTAAGTGAAGAAAAAAGTTGTTGCTATTTTTACGGAGAAGCGATAACGTGCAAGAAAATTGGATTATTAAAACGAAATATTGGTTTGACTGTTTTTGCTTTTAACAAACAACCATATTTGCTTTATAGGGTAGGATTCCCAAAACAAAAATCTCATTATTATTGTTTGCACGATAATAATGGCAAAACAATTGCTATTATTGAAAGACATTGTTCTGGAACAAGTGACTGCAAGGCAACCATTTATATTGAGAACAAAGATTATGTGCTAATTACTATTTTGGCATGTACAGAAGAAATAATTTGTGTTGCAAACGCGGGCAATCATGATGATATGATTGACACATCTGCAGGCAACTATATATCTGTCTTAGAAGAAGAAAGAGATATGTATGATGCTTCATTTATCGAACGAGTTAAGTTAGGTAAGGGATAGAGAATTAATTACACTATGGACTTTTTAAGATGAAGACACCAGTGGCGTAATTAAACGAGATACATGCATAAGAAGTGAAAAAAGCAATTTTTACTGTCAAGTTGAGTTTGAATGCGAAAAAAGAAGCTGCAAAAATGCGATGCGTGTGAAAAACATTAGTAGCGGCAAGAAGGTAACGAGAAAGTATGAACAAGTGCAAAGTGGTATCAAAGTTGGGAATTTCTCAACTTATCATAAAAAGTCAAAAGGGACAGCAATTAAGTGAGCGAGAGGTCTACTCTATCAATAACAATGAAGTAAGTGGGCTTTTGCACCTTGATGTTGTCTCTAAAGGTGCATCATTTAAGCTGGTATACAACATTACCGGCTTTGTGACATTTAAAGAATATCTCAAAAAAGCACTGAACAAGGAAACCTTTGCACGAATTTTGAAAAACATACTTGAGAACTTAAAGGCAACGCAAGAAACATTCATCAACCAGCAAATGCTTCTTCTTGACTTTGAACATGTTCTCGTCAATCCTGCAACCGAACATATCTATTTCACATGTGTTCCGATACAGGGTATCGAAACCGGAACCCCACTCAGAGACTTTTTGCTGAATATTATTCAGTACAGCACTTTCGTCCCGGGCGAGGATAACAGTTACATACGAGAATACATTACTATTCTTAACAGCGGAATCAATTTTTCCGTTTTTGAGCTTGAAGAATACATAAACAAGCTAACCGGAAAAAAATCACAGATTGAAGGGCAAACAAAAGAATGCCCCGGATGTCACCAAATGGTCAAAAGAGGCACAAACTACTGCCCTTATTGCGGAACAAAAGTTACGGGAACAACCGGAAATGTCGGCAAAAAAATATATGATCCACTCAGCGGTGATATTAGTGATGAGCCGTCTGATAGCAGCGGTAATAGTAATCACCCGAAGCCAAATACTAATACCCAAGGACTCAGCTCCGGAACAACCGTGTTAGGTGCTGATCCGGGCGGCACGACCGTATTGGGTTCTGAGGAATTGGATGCGCCGGTCTACCCTTATCTTATTCGAAACAAAAACGAAGAAAAAATACCGGTCGATAAGCCCGTGTTCAGAATCGGAAAAGAAAAACAATACAGTGACTATTTCGTTTCCGATAACAACGCTGTCAGCAGAAGCCACGCAGATATTATAACAAGGGATGGTCGGTACTATATTAAAGACCTAAATTCCACTAATAAGACTTATGTTGACGGCAAAGCGATACCGATAGAAAAAGAAGTTGAGATCTTCTCGAGGACAAAGCTTCGGTTGGCAAATGAGGACTTTGTATTTTATATAGATTGAGTGGTCAAAGGTTTATGAATTTTTTCACGGCAGCTCACACGGATGTGGGAATAAAAAAGGACACAAATCAAGACAGCTATTGCATTCTTCAAGCTGAAACGCCGAAAGGCAATATACTGATGGCGGTTATATGCGATGGAATGGGCGGTTTGGAAAGCGGCGAAGTGGCAAGTGCCTCTATCATAAGAGCATTTAAAATGTGGTTTTCAAAGGACCTACCCTACACCCTTTCGTCTGATACTTATTTTAATGATATTAAGTATGAATGGGATAGAATTATAAAATCGCAGAATCAATCAATTGCAGAGTATGGCAGACAACACCATATTCAGCTTGGTTCAACAATCACCGCTATGATTGTATTTGAAGACGGAAAATACCTTATAGGTCATGTCGGGGATTCAAGAGCATATAAAATCGACAATAAAGAATTGACTATTCTCACAACCGACCAAACCGTTGTGGCAAATGAAGTTCGTCTCGGAAAATTGACACCGGAAGAAGCAATACGCGATCCAAGAAGAAATGTTTTGTTACAGTGTATCGGCGCATCCCGAATAGTAGAGCCTGACTATATAGGCGGACTCGCTGAATCAGGTGTATGTTATATGCTTTGTTCGGATGGTTTTCGCCATGAAATAAGCGAGACGGAAATACAAAATGCACTTTCTCCTATCGCAAATACAGATGAAATACATATGAAGAACAGTGTTACTCGTCTGATAGAGCTGAATAAAAGCCGCGGAGAGACAGATAACATCACTGCACTACTTATAAAGACATGCTAAGGAGGTGTAAGTCTTGGCAACCATAGGTCAGGTTATTGATGATAAATATGAAATACTGAAGCTTATCGGGCAGGGCGGTATGTCAAAGGTTTACCTTGCAATGGATAAGCGCTTGAACAAGCAGTGGGCAATTAAGGAAATTGAAAAAAGAGCCAAAGATAAGAATAACGAAGTTGTTATTCAGAGTGCTATTGCAGAAGCAAATTTGATTAAGCAGCTTGATCATCCCGCAATCGTCCGCATTGTAGACATTATTGATAACGGTAATGTTATTTATATAATCGAGGACTACATTGAGGGCGAAACATTGAGTTCCATTCTTGAAAACAACGGCGCACAGCCGCAGGAACTTGTTATTGAATGGGCAATGCAAATCTGTGAGGCTCTTGAATATCTGCACACACGCAAGCCCCCGATTATTTACCGTGATATGAAGCCTGCCAATGTGATGCTCAAGCCGGATGGTAATATTAAAGTTATCGACTTTGGTATTGCGCGCGAATATAAGGATCAAAGCTTGGCTGATACTGTCAGTCTCGGCACAAAAGGTTACGCAGCACCAGAACAGTTCGGCGGTAAAGGTCAGACTGATGC
>CAKSKO010000055.1 GCA_934465125.1 uncultured Eubacteriales bacterium | reverse complement strand
CAGTTCGGTACACAAACAGCAGATGATGGAACTAAAGTATTAAAACTAGATTTCTTTGTTGAACCGATTCCCAAAACAGTCGGGTCACTGCTCACGCAGACAATTCAATCTACTATTTCAACTGTTCGAATGGTATGGGCAAGTTTAGTTGGGCTAATAACCGGTCAATTTGGATTTAATGATATCGCAGGTCCAGTTGGTGCAGCATCTGCGATTGGGCAGGCTGCTACGATTGGGTTACAGGTGAGCTTTTTACATGCTGTGAATAATATTGTTATGATGATGGTGATTATTACAGTAAACTTAGGAATTGTGAATTTACTTCCTCTTCCCGCGCTCGATGGCGGACGCCTTGTATTTTTAGCGGTAGAGGGAATTCGCGGCAAACCGATCGATCCAAAATATGAAGGTTGGATTCATGCTGCCGGATTTGTTTTATTGATTGTCTTGATGATAGTTATCACATTCAGTGATGTTTTAAGGCTTATCACCGGAAAAGGGTTAGGTGGTTAAAGTGAGCAGAAGAAATTGTAAAAAAATCCGAGTAGGAAATCTAGAAATTGGCGGAGACGCAAAAGTGAGCGTACAATCAATGCTCAACATAGAAGCATCTAATACTATATGCAATGTTGAACAAGCGATCGCTTTAGAAAAAGCAGGATGTGATTTGATTCGAGTCGCCATTCCAAATAAAGATGCAGTTGGGCTAATTGCAAAAATCAAGGAAAAAGTTGACATTCCTGTTGTTGCCGATATTCACTTTGATTATAAATTAGCGATTGAATCCGCTTATGCCGGCGTTGATAAAATCAGAATTAACCCCGGCAATATCGGCGGGGACGACCGGGTGAAACTGGTAGCAGATATTTGCAGAACAAAAAACATCCCAATTCGCATCGGCGTCAATTCCGGTTCTTTACCAAAAGAAATTTTAGCAAAATATCAGCATCCAACACCGGAGGCACTATGTGAGAGTGCATTGTATCATGCATCTCTTCTAGAAAAATTTGATTTTACTGATATTATTCTATCAATGAAATCTTCTAATGTTCGGACTATGGTCGCGGCTTATGAACTGGTAGCAAATCAATGTGAATACCCGCTGCATTTGGGGGTAACAGAAGCTGGGACTGAACGAATGGGAATCATCAAATCTTCTGTGGGAATTGGGTCACTCTTATTAAAAGGAATTGGAGATACGATTCGTGTTTCTTTGACTGCCGATCCGGTTCGGGAAATTTATGCCGGATTTGATTTATTGAAGGTTCTGGGTTTAACAGAACCTGGTGCTGAAATTATTTCTTGTCCAACCTGCGGAAGGACAAAGATAGATCTGATTAACCTTGCAAATCAAGCGGAAGAACGATTGAAGCACTGCAAAAAGAACTTGAAGATTGCGATAATGGGATGTGCTGTCAACGGTCCTGGAGAAGCAAGAGAGGCGGATATCGGAATTGCTGGCGGAGACGGTGTAGGATTACTCTTTAAAAAAGGGGAAATTATCCGTAAAGTTTCAGGGGATCAACTTTTTGACGAGCTGTTAAAAGAAATTGAACGAATGTAAAGGATGAAAAATTTTTGAATAGTTTTGGTCAATTTTTTAAAGATTACATATCGGATCATTCTGTTCTAGCAACGGTTGGTGCTGGAGATATTAGATCTATATCGATTGATTATAAAAATAGAAAATTGCATGTTAATGTGGCGTTTTCACAATTTGTGGAGCGCCGCGCGCTTTTTGATGCAGAAAAAAAAATTGAATCCTCAATATTAGAGTTAAATACTGTTATGATTCATCCTTGTTTTCCTCAAAAAGAATTTAACATTTCCTATTATCCCCAGCTTCTTGAAGAGATTTATAGGCAAATTGCCAGTATCAAAGCAATCGTCAAAAATTCTACCGCAGCGTTTTCTAATCACACTATAACAATGGCCCTTGCTCACGGCGGACACGATATTTTACTCAGAAAAAAATTTGATAAAGCTTTGATCCAATTAATTCAAAAAGAATTCGGAATTACTGTAGCTGTGGAATTTACTGGTATCTTATGTATCGATTCTAATGATCCCAACTATATAGAGAAGCTGCAAAGGGTAGAAGAAAAGCAAAAACGAGAAACGAATATTCGAATGGTGGAAAAAGAGGAGACAAAAAATCAAACGAATATAACCCTATGTGAGGAATCTGTCATCCATGTTAGAAAAGGAGAAACTCTTTATCCATCTGTATTATTAAATAGTGCACGACCTCTTTATGGAAGTAGTATTAAAGGTAAACCGATTTCCATTCGAAACGTGGCGCCTGATTCCGGAAGTGTAATCATCTGGGGAGATATTTTCTCTCTCGATTGCAGAGAAACGCGGGATAAAAAGAGGAAAATTTATTCCATCAATATCACCGATTATACTGGATCAATGACACTCAAAATAATTGAAGAAAAAGAAAAATGTAAAACGCTCGATACCCTTAAAAAAGGAGTGACTATCCTCGTACGGGGTGAAGTGAATTACGATAAATATGATCGAGAAATTGTGATAAGGCCGAGAAGCATCTGCAGTGTAGTAAAACGAAAAGTAGTAGATAACGCGGAAGAGAAACGAGTTGAGCTGCACCTTCATACTAATATGTCTTCGATGGACGGGATAACCCCTGCTGCTGATTTGATCAACAGAGCCCATGAATGGGGGCACAAGGCAATTGCCATTACGGATCATGGCGTCGCGCAAGCATTTCCGGATGCAATGAACGCAGTGAACAAAATTAAAAAGTCTGGAGGGAAAATGAAAGTAATTTATGGGATCGAGGCATACTTCGTCGATGATATGGTGCAGGCCGTTTCCGGAACCTCAGATATATCGCTTGATGACGGGGAATATATTTGTTTTGATATCGAAACAACCGGTCTTAGTGCACTGACTGAAAAGATCACAGAAATTGGAGCAGTTCGAATAAAAAATGGTGAAATTCAGGATCGTTTTTGTACTTTTGTCAACCCACAAAAATCGATCCCTGCAAAAATTACAGAACTAACCGGAATCACAAACGATATGGTCAAGGATGCTCCTGTTGAACAGGATGCTGTAAGCGCTTTTCTAGATTTCTGTGGTAAAAATGCTGTTCTAGTTGCACACAATGCACCGTTTGACACCTCATTTATCCGGGCGTCATGTAAGCGTTGTGGGTTACCATATCACTACTCTGCTATTGACACGGTCCCGATGTGTCGTTCTTTACTAAAATCAATCAAAAATTATAAACTGGATACTGTTGTAAAGCATCTAAAACTCCCTTCCTTCAACCACCACCGCGCTTCCGATGACGCCGCTGCTTTGGCGCAGGTTTTCCTCTGTTTGATTACTCAATTAAAAGAAGATAGCGGTGCAAAAACAGTTTCGCAGATCAATACTCATTTAGCTGGAACCGATAGCAAAAAATTAGCTACCTTTCACCAAGTCATTCTAGTCCAAAATCAAACAGGCCTTAAAAATTTATATCGCTTGATTTCAAAGTCGCATCTCGACTACTTCTATAAAAAACCAAGGATTCCGAAAAGCGAACTGGTAAAATATCGGGAAGGACTGATTATTGGAAGCGCCTGTGAAGCAGGACAGCTTTTCAGAGCGATGACAAATGGACAATCTTTCGAGGAACTATGCGGTATTGCAAAATTTTATGATTATCTGGAGATTCAGCCGATTGGAAACAATCAATTTATGCTACGGGAAGGATTAGTCAGCAGCGAAGAGAAATTACGAGACTTTAACCATACAATTATCAAAATTGGTGAAAAATTAAATATTCCTGTTGTCGCGACTTGCGACGTTCATTTTTTAGATCCAAATGACGCAGAATACCGTAAAATCCTGATGGCAGGGCAAGGATACAGCGACGCTGCAAATCAAGCGCCATTATATCTGCGTACAACTGCCGAAATGTTAGAAGAATTCTCCTATTTAGGAAAAGAAAAAGCATATGAGGTTGTTGTAACCAACACCAATCTGATCGCCAATAAAATAGAAGAAATCTCGCCGATTCCCCCGGGTGTTTACCCACCATTTATTGAAGGAGCAGAAGAGGATCTGATTCGGATCACCTGGGAACGATCGAAAAAAATCTATGGGGATCCTTTGCCTGAAATCGTTTATCAGCGTCTTGATAGAGAGCTTTCTTCTATTACAAAACACGGATTTTCTGTATTATATATGACTGCACAAAAGCTTGTTGCCGACTCGGAAGCACATGGATATCTGGTTGGCTCAAGAGGATCAGTTGGTTCTTCTTTTGTTGCGACAATGTCTGGAATTTCTGAAGTGAACCCGTTATACCCACATTATGTTTGTCCAAACTGCAAAAATAGTGAATTTATTACCGATGGCAGCTATGGTTCCGGATTTGATTTGCCGGCAAAGAATTGCCCAAATTGCGGAACAGAATATCAGCGCGACGGTCACGATATTCCATTTGAAACATTTTTGGGAAAGATAACGTCTTTAAAGCCGGTACGATTGCAACTGTCGCAGAAAAAACGGGAATCGGCTTTGTTAAAAAATATGCAGAACAATCAGGGATCACCCTCCATAAGGCTGAAGAAACTCGTTTGGCAACAGGTTGCACTGGAGTAAAACGGACAACAGGCCAACACCCAGGAGGAATGGTCGTTGTCCCAAAGGGTATGGAAATTTACGATTTCTGCCCGGTACAGCGTCCGGCAAACGATCAATCCTCTGATAATATTACAACACACTTTGATTTCCATTCTATCCATGATACAATCTGTAAACTAGACGAACTTGGTCACGATGTTCCTTCTATCTACAGATACTTAGAAGATTTGACCGGAATCTCTGTTATGGACGTCTCGATGAGCGATAAAAAGGTGATGTCGCTGTTTACTTCTACTGATGCTCTGGGCGTTACTCCAGAAGATATTGATTCGCAAACCGGTACCTTCTCCTTACCAGAAGTGGGAACAAGCTTTGTCCGGCAGATGATGATCGACGCTCAGCCAAAAACATTTTCTGATTTATTGCAGGTTTCCGGTTTATCGCATGGAACAGACGTCTGGCTTTCGAATGCGCAGGATTTGATCAAGAATGGCACTTGTACCATCTCAGAAGTAATTGGAACAAGAGACAGCATCATGACTTACCTTCTTCATAAGGGCCTAGAACCCAAGATGGCGTTTAAAATTATGGAAATCGTCAGAAAAGGAAAAGCACCGACTCTTTTAACAGAAGAATATATTCAGGCAATGAAGGATCATGGCGTTCCGGATTGGTACATTGAATCTTGCATGAAAATAAAATATATGTTTCCAAAAGCACACGCCGCTGCTTACATGATCGCAACACTTCGGCTAGGCTGGTATAAGGTATATCGACCGGTTGCATATTATGCTGCTTATTTTACAGTACGCGGAGAAGATTTCGATGGAGCAGTTGTTTTGAAGGGAAAAGAGGCTGTGAATGAAAAGATGAATGAAATCAAAGCAAAAGGAAAAGAGGCCAGCGCAAAAGAAAATGCATCCTTTGCAACCCTTCAAATCGTAAAAGAGATGATGGCTAGGGGAATCGAGGTTCTGCCTGTCGATCTATACCACTCTCATTCGTATCAATATTTAATTGAGGATGGTAAAATTAGGCTACCATTCGCTTCGATTGCCGGGGTTGGAACCGCCGCTGCGAATAATTTACAACATGCACGTGAAGCAGGAGTTTATTTATCGATTGACGATTTGCAGGCGCGTTCTAAAGTTTCAAAGGCGGTCATTGAAAGCTTAGCAGAAATCGGTGCTTTAACTGGCTTGCCACAAAGCAGTCAAATGTCACTTTTTTAGCATATAAACGCATAAATCTATCAGATGGGAGGTACCGTGCGATTTCAACAAAATAATAAGTTAAAATTAAAAATCGCGCGGCTCGTTTATGATTAAAAACTCTAAATTGAAATTAGGATTAATATTAATTACGTATGCTCTTCTTTTATATTTTTTGGCACTAAATGCCGAACGGATATGGAGCATTATAGGAAGGGTTATGATTATCCTTTCTCCTTTTATCTGTGGGTTTGTCCTTTCCTATTTAATCAACCGACCCTTTGTATTCTTTGAAGAAAAAGTCTATGGAGGTCTAACTACTTATCAAAGCGGCAAATACCAGAAATTGAGAACACCCCTTGCTCTGATTTCCTCATACCTTTGCGTTTTCGGGGTTATTGTATTTTTAGTGATGATAATTGTTCCTCAACTGACATTAAGCGTCAATCAGTTGATCAGTAATTTTTCGCAGTATTTAAATTCACTTGAAACATTTATTTATGATTTGATGCAAAAACTAGGAATCGACGAAACATCTATCAAACATATTAAAAATGTACTGTTTGGTTTTATCAAAAATTTCGATCAATTGATTAATGCGATCTTCCCTCATTTATTCAATTTCACAAAATCATTTACTTCTGGTGTTTATAATTGGATCATCGGAATCGTTGTATCAATCTATTTTCTCTCAAACAAACACACACTAATTCGCCAAATTAAGAAACTAACTTATGCGGTAGTACCCAGTAAGGCGATCGATAAAGTAATGGAAATCGCAACCCTTACAAATTCTAAATTTGGAAAATATATCGTGGGGCAGCTGTTGGATGCTTTTATTATTGGAATCTGCTGTTTTATTGGAATGACGATTCTGAAAATGCCCTATGCTGTTTTAATTAGCGTGGTGGTTGGATGCACAAATGTTATTCCATTTTTCGGTCCTTTTATCGGAGCTATTCCGAGTGGATTTATTTTACTGATGGTCGATCCCATTAAAGCGGTCTGGTTTGCGATTTTCATCTTAGTCCTTCAACAAATCGATGGAAATATCATAGGGCCTCGAGTGATCGGTGGTTCAATCGGTATTTCCGGCATCTGGATTATGTTCAGTGTAATTATTGGAGGAGGATTATTTGGAATTATAGGAATGGTAATCGGCGTTCCAATTTTTGCTGTGATATACAGTGCTTCGAGTGATTTGATTAATAAAAGATTAAAAAGAAAATACATGGAAAATTTTACAGAAAGCGAAATTTTCTCAAAAAAACCGTTAAATAACGACAAAGAATAGATCAAAATCTTATAGTGCCGTATATTCCTCCAACAATAAATCCCACGTCCGCCAGGGGAGAAGCGAACAATTTTTTGGCGAAAAATGTCTCTAGTATAGGCAAAAGGTTAATTCTCTCGACGAGGAACGATACTTGATGCGTGTAAAGAATATAATCTTTACACGCATTGAAAAAGATGACATACCCGC
>CAKSKO010000054.1 GCA_934465125.1 uncultured Eubacteriales bacterium | reverse complement strand
ATTCCAAACTGATCCACAATAACTTCCGCCACCGATTTTCCTGCACATCTCATTAAAGGAAGATAAGATCCAATTTCCTTTGCGGCTTCGCTCTCGAGCAATTTCGTTTGTTTACAATTTAACACTTTCATCGTTATCACCCTTTTCTGCAACAACTACAGCTGAAGCATATTCCTTTGTATGCGTAACGCTCACGCAAAAATCAGCATTTAACTCCTGTTGAAGTACTTGTGCTTTTCCACTTAAATAAAAATAAGGTTTGCCACATTGATCTCTGAGAAGTTCAATCTCTTTAAGAGACACACCGCAAAATCCAGTTCCAACCGCTTTGACAAAAGCCTCCTTTGCACAAAAACTAGCCGCAACACTTTGAATCGGAAACCCTCGTTCTTTTAATTGATCATATTCCGTTGTCCCAAGAATTCTCTTTAGAAAATGTTCCCGACGCATCGCTCGCTTGATTCTTTTTATTTCTACCAAATCAATCCCTACTAAAAGCAACCACCTTCACCGTCCTTCTCGCTTAAAACAACCTATATTAGCTAATTAGACTATTTTCTTACATTATAATATTGTATTTCCTAATTTACAATCATTCTAGCCCTAAAGCAAAAGTCCGATACGATAAACGTATCGGACTTTTTTATCTTTTATTCTGTTAAAATCAAATAACACCCTGTGCAAGCATTGCATCTGCTACTTTTGTAAACCCGGCAATATTAGCGCCAATTACATAATTGCCTTCATAACCATATTTCTTTGCCGCATCAGACATTTGCTTGAAGATATTCACCATAATTCCCTGAAGCTTTTGGTCGACTTCTTCAAAGCTCCAAGAAAGGCGCTCGCTGTTCTGGCTCATCTCCAGCGCAGAAGTTGCAACCCCACCAGCGTTTGCCGCTTTGCCCGGTGCAAACAATATTTTATTGTTAAGGAATACATTCGTAGCCTCAATAGTAGTCGGCATATTTGCGCCCTCTGCTACTGCGATGACGCCATTTTTCACGAGAGTTTTAGCAGATTCCTCTCCTAACTCATTTTGCGTTGCACACGGAAGAGCGATATCACAGGGAACTGTCCACATATACTTCCCTTCATGATACTCTGAATGAGGACGATATTTTTTATATTCGCTCAAACGCTGTCTTTTTACTTCTTTAATTTCTTTAATTGCATCAAGATCAATTCCTTCCGGATCATAAACCCATCCGGTGGAATCTGTCATCGTTACAACCTTCGCACCCATCTGATGTGCTTTTTGTGTTGCATAAATTGCAACGTTTCCCGCTCCAGAAACAGAGATCACTTTTGCTTCCATAGAATGTCCGTTTTGTTTGAGCATTTCTTCTGTTAAATAAAGAAGTCCGTAACCTGTTGCCTCTGTTCTAACAAGAGACCCACCAAAATTCAGCCCTTTTCCTGTTAAAACACCTTCATATGCATTTCTGATTCTTTTATATTGCCCGAATAAATAGCCAATCTCTCTGCCTCCGACACCGATATCTCCAGCTGGAACATCGGTATCCGGTCCGATATGACGATATAATTCCGTCATAAAGCTCTGGCAAAATGCCATGATTTCACGGTCGCTTTTTCCTTTTGGATCAAAATCAGAGCCGCCTTTTCCTCCACCGATCGGGAGACCTGTTAATGCATTCTTAAAGATTTGCTCAAATCCTAAAAACTTAATGATGCCAAAATAGACAGAAGGATGAAAACGAAGCCCCCCTTTATACGGGCCGATCGCACTATTAAACTGCACACGGTATCCGCGGTTTACCTGCACCTTCCCATTGTCATCTACCCAAGGAACACGAAAGCGAATTTGTCTTTCCGGTTCAGTAATTCTTTCAAGAATACCGGCTGCTTCATATTGAGGGTTTTGTTCAATAACTGGTTCCAAAGAAGTCAAAACCTCTGTTACCGCCTGCTGAAATTCTGGTTCTGCTGGATTCAATTGAATCACTTTTTCAAGTTGTTCCTTTACATATGACATATGATTTCCTCCTAAAATAGATTATATTTTTTTAAAGCGCACCCCATGAAAAACACTATTGTTCTTCAATAGTTTATCTGAATGGAGTTTATGTTATCATAACTCATTTAATTTTGCAATATATTTTTTTATAAATTCAAAATTTTTTAGTTTTAAAATATCAACCACTTATTTTCTGGGTTTTATTCTCGATTTTTTCTAGTCCAACTAAAAAATATGCAAGATATATTTAAAAATATTGCAACCACAGTATTTTCCATCTCTAGAAACAATCTTTAATATATTACTAAACAACCACATTACATAATTTCATATTTTCAAGCACCAAAGTCGGCATATTGCCAAAATGATGCTCTAGCGTGTATAATATACCTGTTTGTCTCTTTACCAATATATAGATATTATTTTGACGAACATTCCCACAATATCAAGGAGGTAATACGTTGAAAAACACCTATACATCGCCTTTATCTACCAGGTATGCCGATCAGGAAATGAGCTATCTGTTTTCACCTGATATGAAATTTAAAACCTGGAGAAAACTTTGGATTGCACTAGCTGAAACAGAAATGGAGCTCGGTTTACCAATTACAAAAGAGCAGATTGATGAAATGAAAGCACATCAAGACGAAATTAACTATGACGTCGCCTCAAAACGAGAAAAAGAAGTTAGACACGACGTTATGGCCCATGTTTACGCATTTGGAATACAATGCCCGAAAGCCCGACCTATCATTCATTTAGGAGCTACTTCATGTTTTGTCGGTGATAATACAGACATCATCTTAATGTACGAAGGCCTCAGACAAATTAGAACAAAACTGCTCTGTGTCATCGATACGCTAAGTAACTTCGCATTGCAGTATAAAGATCTTCCAACACTAGCATTTACACATTTTCAGCCGGCACAACCCACTACTGTCGGAAAAAGAGCAACTCTTTGGATACAGGATCTTCTCATGGATTTAGAAGATCTCGAACATCAGCTATCTAAAGCAAAACTGCTGGGTTCAAAAGGGACTACCGGTACCCAGGCAAGCTTTTTGGAGCTTTTTGAGGGAGACCACGAAAAAGTAAAAGAAGCAGACCGCAGAATCGCACAGAAAATGGGATACTCCTCTTGCTTCCCCGTTTCGGGGCAAACTTATTCTAGAAAACTTGATAGTCAGATTTTATCCATTCTCAGCGCAATCGCACAAAGCGCCGCTAAATTTTCAAACGACATCCGTCTTCTTCAGCATCTAAAGGAAGTGGAGGAACCGTTTGAAAAAAATCAAATTGGTTCTTCCGCGATGGCTTATAAGCGCAACCCTATGCGAACAGAACGGATTGCATCGCTTACAAGATACGTAATAATCGATGCACTCAACCCCGCTATTACTGCATCCATGCAATGGTTTGAACGAACTTTGGATGATTCCGCTAATAAAAGAGTATCCATTCCAGAAGCATTTTTAGCAATAGATTCTATTTTAAATTTATATCAAAATGTAGCGGAAGGTCTAGTTGTTTATAAGAATGTCATTCAGGAGCATTTAAGAAGAGAACTACCGTTTATGGCAACCGAAAACATCATGATGGATGCTGTGAAGCGCGGAGGTGATCGCCAAGCATTACACGAACGCATCCGGATCCATTCGATGGAAGCTTCAAAGATAGTAAAGGAAACGGGAAAAGAAAACGATTTATTAGAACGAATCGCCGCAGATCCAGTGTTTGAAACCAGCTTAAAGGAATTAGAGAAGTTACTTTCCCCCGCGCGTTTTATCGGCCGGAGTATTGAACAAACAGAAGAATTTATAAAGGAATATGTCCGACCAATTCTAGCAAAGGAAGATAATCTTGCAAGAAAAGAGGCTGAAATTACCGTATAGGAAATACTGGACTGTTTTTTCTTATTTTGGTTATCTAAACTTCATAACAAATGAATATTAAAATCATAGATAATTTTATATTTTTTGGATAACTCTTTATTGAGAAGTAGATTTATGTTATAATAAAAAATATTTTGGTAAAAAAATCAGCTGGAATCAGCTATTTCATCTAACGGAGTGACTAAAATTATGATTAAAGCAATTGTCGGCGCCAACTGGGGCGATGAAGGAAAAGGGAAAATTACTGATGCTTTAGCAAAAGATTCTGATATTGTAATCCGTTTTCAAGGTGGGAGCAACGCAGGGCATACGATTATCAACCACTATGGAAAATTCGCCCTTCATCAGCTTCCATCCGGCGTATTCTACGATCACATTGTAAATATTATCGGGAATGGGGTCGCATTGAGTGTTGAGAACTTTACAAATGAATTAAAGTCTTTGGAAGAGCAAGGAGTCAAAAAACCGAATATTTTTGTTTCAGAGCGAACTCAAATTGTCATGCCATACCATATTCTATTTGATGTTTACGAAGAACAACGCCTTTCTTCTAGAAAATTCGGTTCTACAAAGTCTGGAATTGCACCATTTTATTCTGATAAATATTCCAAAATAGGATTTCAAGTAAGCGAACTTTTCGATGATCAGGAGTGTTTAAAGGAAAAAATTGAACATGTGATCCAAATTAAAAACGCAATTTTAAAAAATCTCTATCATAAACCAGAACTTACCGTTTCTGAGGTTTATAATAAACTAATGGAATACAAAGAAGCAATTGCTCCATATGTAATGGATACATTTGATTTTCTGTACCACGCGGTAAAAGATGGGAAAAACATCCTTTTAGAAGGGCAACTAGGAGCGCTAAAGGATACTGATTTTGGTATTTATCCAATGGTTACTTCTTCTAATACGATTGCAGGATATGGCTCGGTTGGAGCTGGTCTCCCCCCTTATGAGATTAAAGAAATTGTTACAGTTGTGAAAGCATACTCAAGTGCAGTTGGCGCTGGGGAATTTGTTAGTGAAATTTTTGGTGAAGAAGCTGAAATGCTTCGACAAAGAGGCGGTGATGGTGGAGAATACGGCGCTACAACGGGACGTCCTAGAAGAATGGGTTGGCTCGATCTTGTTGCAACAAGATATGGATGCCGTGTACAGGGCACTACTTCGATTGCATTTACCGTACTTGATGCACTGGGGTATTTAAAAGAAATCCCTGTTTGCGTTGGTTATGAAATAGACGGTGAACGGGTGGACACTTTCCCCACCACCACAAAACTAAAAAAGGCAAAACCAATTTTAAAGGTTCTCCCCGGCTGGAACTGCGATATCAGCGGTATTACAGACTACAGCAAGCTTCCAAAAGAATGCAGAAATTACATTGAATTTGCTGAAAAAGAAATTGGGATTCCGATTAAGATTGTTTCAAATGGACCTTCCCGAGAAAATATTATTTATAAATAATTTGGAGGTAACAGTATGTGTGGAATTGTTGGATATATCGGTTATGGTCAAGCAACACCGATGCTTTTGCATGGTTTAGAGAAGTTGGAATACCGTGGTTATGACTCTGCAGGAGTGGCGGTTTATACAAATGATGCACTAAAGGTAGTGAAAACAAAAGGTAGACTGAAAAACCTTTGTAACCTTTTAGACGGCAAGCAAAAATTAGATAGCAGTGTAGGAATTGGGCATACAAGATGGGCGACTCATGGAGAACCGTCCGATGTCAACTCTCATCCTCATATGAGCGATTCCGGTAAGATCGTTGTTGTTCATAACGGAATTATTGAGAATTATC
Organism: uncultured Eubacteriales bacterium; assembly: GCA_934465125.1. Classification (GTDB taxonomy): domain Bacteria; phylum Bacillota; class Clostridia; order Oscillospirales; family Acutalibacteraceae; genus CAKSKO01. The sequence goes on along the minus strand of CAKSKO010000054.1, from coordinate 1,668 downwards.
TCTCTTTAAAAAATGAATTACTTGCAAAAGGAAAGAAATTTGTTTCTGAAACAGATACAGAGGTTGTCGCGCAATTGATTGACGATTGTTATGAAGGAGATTTGATGGATGCTGTCATCAAGGCTCTATCAAAACTAGAAGGATCTTACGCTTTAGGAATTCTTTGTAAGGATTATCCTGATCAGATCATCGCTGTTAGAAAAAATAATCCTTTGATTATTGGTTTCGGTCAAAAAGAAAATTATATCGCTTCTGATATTCCTGCCATTTTATCAAGAACAAGGGATATCTGCCGTCTTGACGACGATGAAATCGCTGTACTAAAGCGCGACAGTGTTACAATTTTTAACCTTCAAAAAGAAATGATACAAAAACCGGTAACACATATCGACTGGGATATTTCCTCGGCTGAGAAATGTGGATACGATCACTTTATGCTCAAAGAAATTATGGAGCAACCAAAAGCAATTCGAGATACTATTCACCCTAGAATCAAAGATGGAAAAATTGTATTGGATGACATCAAGCTATCAAAAGAAGACCTTCAAAACATTAATAAAATTTTTATTGTTGCTTGTGGATCCGCATACCATGTTGGATGTGCAGCAAAATATGTATTAGAGAAACTTGCAAGAAAACCTGTTGAGGTTGATCTTGCTTCCGAGTTCCGGTACCGTAATCCGATTGTCGATGATCAAACGCTTGTGATCGTCATCAGTCAGTCTGGTGAGACTGCTGATACGTTTGCAGCACTCCGTGAAGCTAAAAAATTAGGTGCTAGAATTCTTTCTATTGTAAACGTTGTTGGAAGCTCAATTGCCAGTGATTCTCATGACGTGATCTACACCTGGGCAGGACCGGAGATTGCTGTTGCTACCACAAAAGCTTATAGCACTCAGTTAACCGTCATCTATCTTTTGGCTCTTTATATGGGTGAAAAACTGGGAACACTTTCGAAAGAGCAGTATGACCACTATGTAGAATCCTTGCTTGCGCTGCCTGAACAAATCGAACGGTTATTACAGCAAAAAGATCAAGTAAAAGAATTTGCTTCAAAATATTTTAACGCAAAAGACGTTTTCTTTATCGGACGAAATCTTGACTACGCGCTTTCTTTAGAAGGCTCTTTAAAGCTCAAAGAGATTTCCTATATTCACTCAGAAGCTTACGCAGCTGGTGAATTAAAACACGGAACGATTTCTTTGATTGAGGATGGAACGCTCGTTGTTGCCCTAGCGACACAGGATGTTTTATTTGATAAGATGATAAGCAATGTAAAAGAGGTCAAGGCGCGAGGCGCAACCGTCCTTGGAATTACTACTGAAAAACATAAGGAAATTGAACAGGTTGCGGACTGTGAGCTTTACATTCCAGAAACCTGCGATATGATGCTTCCTTCTCTGTGTGTGATTCCTCTGCAGCTTTTCTCGTACTACATTGCACTGAATAAAGGCTGCGATATTGACAAACCCCGTAATCTGGCAAAATCCGTAACTGTTGAATAGAAAGGATTTCTGAATGAACTGTTTGAATGAATCGATCCTTATTTTAGATTTTGGTGGACAATACAGTCAATTAATTGCAAGAAGAGTTCGAGAATGCAATGTTTATTGTGAAATAAAATCATATCAGACCCCTTTTAGCGAGATAGAAAAGGCGAGTTATAAG
>CAKSKO010000053.1 GCA_934465125.1 uncultured Eubacteriales bacterium | reverse complement strand
GCCGCGGTGTTTCTGGGTCAAAGTAGGAGAGCGTATCGATTTCGTCTCCGAAGAATTCAGCACGAACAGGGGCCTCTGCGTCAGGTGGAAAGAAATCAAGAATTCCTCCTCGCTGGGCAAACTGTCCGACGCCGTCGACCTGTTTATATTTTTCATATCCGCAAGCAACTAGAATACTAGCGATGTCAGACAGCTTTACAGTGTCCTTTGTATGAAGCGTGATAATTTTCTTTTTTAAAGCAGACGGTGCAACAGTGTATTGCAGCGCTGCGTCGGGGCAAGCGATTACGACGTCACAATCTTTATTGAGAATCTGAAGAAGAATTTGAAGACGTTCATGCTCATATTCCCTTGACTGGCCTTCAACGTCACGAAAATTGAAGTCTCTTGCGGGATATACAAGTGGTTTTAGTCCCATTGAAGAAATGTCGTTCGCAAGTTTTTGTGCTTCACTTTCTTCCGAAACAAAAACAAACGCACGTTTGTTTTTGTTTGCACAAAGAGCATAAATTAAATGGGCTTTATGAATTCCGGAAAGGCCTGTTACTCCTACAGGCAGAAGGTTATTTTCAACCTTTTCGAGGAGCGTTTGATATTCTGTAAATTTTAAAAGAATATGATTAAGGAATTTCATAATAAAAAACATCCTCCTCCCCAAAGATAATAGCTGGTTTCTATCGGGATTAGAAAACCTGTGACCACCCTTCTAATAAATTAGAAACTCATTTTATTGTATTAACACATTATTTTTATTATGAGTTAAAGAGATTCATAGCCTGATCTATTTTGTCGGATACAATAAGCTCTGATGCAGAGTAACAGTTTTCTAATGCTTTTAGAAGGTCTTTTTGCTCTGATTCAGAAAATGAGGAAAGGACCCAGTCAGCAAGATTCCATCCGCTGTTTGGTTTTGCACCAACGCCTATTTTGATTCTCGGAAACGTATTTTTACCGGTGAGATAGATGATATTTTTAATTCCGTTGTGCCCTCCATCACTCCCTTTTCTCCTGATCCGGAGTTTTCCAGGGATAAGGGAAATATCATCAAAAAGAACAATCACCCTTTCGACCGGAATTTTATAAAACGCCATCGCTTCTGTTACCGCCTGTCCGCTTAAGTTCATAAAGGTTTGCGGTTTCATCAAGAGGACCTGTTTTCCGCCAACAACGGCTCTGCTGGTCAGCGATTTAAATTTCAGTCGGTCAATTGCCACTTCGCATTTTTCCGCGATGAGGTCGAGCGCTAAAAAACCTGCGTTGTGTCTTGTATTTTCATATTGCCGGCCTGGGTTTCCTAATCCAACAATTAAGTATTCAACCGGACCGCTCTTTATAGAACGATCCCCTTTTTGAACGGAGTCGAAAAGATGCAGCATGATATTCCTCCAGCTGGTTTTAGTTAGAATGAATGACAGAAAATAGATAGAGGCAGTCGATTACACATCCAATCGATGTATAACAATACTACTATAGAATTCAGTAAAACACTCTATGGCGGGGTAGACTATTCTACCCCGCCTAACGCCCGCTATTTTTATCGTATGAACGTAAAGAGCATAAAAAATCAAGTAAGTAATATTACTTTGCCTATTATAAAATAATCGGGTGCATAAATCAAGTAAACATTGGGGAAACAGGACGGTCAGCATAAATTCTTTCGATGGCTTCTGCAAACAGCGGAGCGATGGATAGGATCGTGAAGCGATCAAGCATTCTTTCTTCCGGAATCGGAACGGTGTTGAGTAAGATTAACTCTTTAATCGGACTTTGTTCGATTCGTTCAATCGCGGGTCCGGATAACACGGCATGGGTTGCACAAGCATATACCTCGGTAGCGCCTCCTTTTTCCAGAATAGCAGTAGCAGCGTTGCACAAAGTTCCGGCTGTGTCGATCATATCATCGACTAAGAAAATCTTTTTGCCCTTAACATCGCCTATAATATTCATAACCTCAGAAACATTTGCTTTCTGACGTCTTTTATCAATAATGGCAAGAGGACATCCGAGCCTTGCAGCGAAGTTTCTAGCTCTGGTAACCGATCCCAAATCAGGAGAAACAACAGCATAGTCCTCTGTTTGATCACCTATTTTTTCCTTTAAGAACGAAGCTAAGAGCGGTGCACCAACAAGATGATCAACAGGAATGTTGAAAAATCCCTGAATTTGCGGTGCATGAAGATCCATTGTTAAAACACGGTCTGCTCCAGCGGTTGTAATCAAGTCGGCAACCAGCTTCGCAGAAATAGAATCGCGAGCTTTTGCTTTGCGGTCCTGTCTTGCATATCCAAAGTATGGGATAACAGCTGTAATACGTGCGGCCGAAGCACGTTTCATTGCATCGATCATAATTAAAAGTTCCATAATATGATTGTTGACCGGATAGCAGGTCGACTGAACGATAAAACAGTCGGATCCGCGAACAGATTCATGCAGCGAAACAGAAATTTCCCCATCGCTAAATGTGCTGACATCTGACTTTCCAAGCGGAAGTCCTAAGCATTCTGCGATTTCGCGGGCAACGTTTGGGTTTGAATTTGCTGTGAAAATTTTGATATCCTTACCGTGAAAGTTCATTTTTCTATCCCCTTGTAATTGTAATTTAACGTCAATAAAATAGATTAAAATTGATTGGCAAACGTATCGTTGTTGTTGAATATTGAAACAAAAGGACCAACGGTTTGTTCATCTTGTATAAAGCTATTTTTGCAGTAAACAGCGTTCAAAACAGTGCGTTTCCCGATAGCGCTGTCGATAACCTGAGAATTTGGGCCGATTACAGAACCGGCTCCAATCGTTGTTCTGCCAGAAATGATCGTTCCAGGTAAAATACAGGCTCCAGGCTGTACTGTAACATCTGGTCCAATCAAAACCCCGTCACTTGCCGGAATTCTAACTCCGGATTTCATCAACGATGTTAGGATCTTTCTTCGTGCAATGCATTCCAACTGATGAAGCTGCAAACAGTCGTTTGCACCCAGTACAAGATCGGCAGACGGTGCTAAATAGGCACCGATTCGCTCACCTTTTCGCAGCAGTAGCTTCAAAGTATCAGGCAAATAATATTCTCCCTGAGCGTTATCGTTGGAGAGGTTCTCTAAAACAGACAAAAGCGAGCTGACCCGGAACCAGTAAGCGCCAGAGTTTACTTCCTTTATTTGCTGAATATCGCTGTTTGCATCCTTTTGCTCTATAATAGCTTGAACATTCCCGTTTCTCTCGTCTCTGACAACACGCCCATATCCGAATGGATTGTCGAGCGAGGCAGAGATAACAGTTGCAGCATTTTTCTTTTCTTTATGAAGCCGATAGGCATCTTTGATTGTTTGTGAGTCAATAAAAGGTGCATCACCATTTAAAATCAAAACATCGTCTCTTAAAGAGTTCTTTAAGAAAGATGACGCCATTTGTACGGCGTGACCTGTTCCCTTACGTTCAAGCTGCAGCGTTGTTTGACAAGACGGGCTGGTTTGTTTTAAGTGAGATTCAACCAATTCATGGCGAAATCCTGCAACAACACAGACTTTATTGATCTCCGCTTTTTTAACGGAATCGATCACCCAACTAAGCATTGGCTTAAAGAGCACGGGGGAAAGCACCTTTGGTGCGTCAGATTTCATGCGTTTTCCTTCTCCTGCTGCTAGGATGACTGCACATTGTTCTGGCAATTTTCCTTCCTCCTTATAGTTTATTTTAAAATTTTAAATAAGATCAACTAAAATATATAATAGATTCTGCTTATAATTATCTCACCAGTAAAAAAATTTTCAAGTTTAAAATGATGTTTTGTCAAAGTTAATTGTTTTGACCAGTAAAATTTGCGAAGAATACAATGATTTTATGTCAAAAAGAGATAGTAATTCCAAAAAACTTTTGTTATAATATTAGTTGAGCTTTTTCAGACAGTAAATTACTGGTAAAAAGTTCTTCTGCGCATCGCTGCAGTGACATATAATTTTAGGAGGTAGATAATTCATGGGCCACAAGTATGTGTACCTTTTTTCCGAAGGAAACGGAAAAATGAGAGAGCTTCTGGGAGGAAAAGGAGCAAACCTAGCGGAGATGACTTCTTTGGGAATGCCGGTTCCTCAAGGCTTTACAGTTTCAACGGAGGCTTGTACCCGTTATTATGAAGACGGTAAAAAGATTGCCGATGAAATTCAAGAGGAGATCTACAATAGCCTTGCAAAAATGGAAAAGATAACAGGAAAAAATTTCGGAGATCCTAAAAATCCGCTTCTTGTTTCTGTGCGTTCAGGCGCAAGAGCTTCTATGCCTGGAATGATGGATACCATTTTAAATTTAGGCCTTAATGATACGGTTGTAGAAGGGTTAGCAGAGATTACAAATAACCCACGTTTTGCCTACGATTCCTACCGCCGTTTTATTCAGATGTTCTCAGATGTTGTTATGGAACTTCCAAAATCTGAGTTTGAAAAAATCATTACAAGAGTAAAAGAAGAAAAGGGTGTTGAGCTCGATACCGAGTTAACAGCTGAAGATTTAAAAGCTTTGGTGGAAACCTTCAAAGCATTTTATAAAGAGAGTAAGGGAGAAGAATTCCCAACTGATCCGAAGCAGCAGCTTTTAGAGGCTGTTAAGGCAGTTTTCCGTTCTTGGGACAATCCTCGAGCAAACGTATATCGCCGTATGAACGAGATTCCATACAGCTGGGGAACGGCGGTTAACGTACAGGCGATGGTATTTGGAAACAGCGGAGAAACGTCCGGAACTGGTGTTGCGTTTACTCGTGACCCTGCAACAGGCGAAAAGAAACTGTTTGGGGAGTACTTGATGAACGCGCAAGGAGAAGACGTTGTTGCAGGTATCCGCACACCGCAGCCGATTGATCACTTAAAGGATGTTATGCCGGAAGTGTACGAGCAATTTGCAAGAACAGCGCAGCGCTTAGAAGACCATTATGCTGATATGCAGGACATGGAGTTCACAATTGAAAACGGAAAGCTTTATATGTTGCAGACAAGAAATGGAAAGCGAACAGCAGCTGCCGCATTGAAGATCGCTGTTGATCTCGTTGACGAAGGAAAACTCACCAGAGATCAGGCTGTTTTAAGAGTAGATCCGAAGCAACTCGACGCATTGCTCCATCCTCAGTTTGACGCCGCTGCGCTTAAAAAAGCGGAACCGATCGGAAAAGGACTTGCGGCATCTCCAGGAGCGGCTTGTGGGAGAGTTGTATTTACAGCGGAAGATGCCAAGGCATGGGCAGAAAAGGGCGAGAAAGTGATCTTGGCGCGTCTTGAAACATCTCCAGAAGACATCGAAGGAATGGCTGCTGCAGAAGGAATTTTAACCGTTCGCGGTGGTATGACATCCCATGCGGCTGTTGTTGCGAGAGGAATGGGAACTTGCTGTGTATCCGGATGCGGAGAGATTGCAATCGATGAGGAAGCAAAAGTATTCACATTAGGTGGCCAAACCCTGAAAGAGGGCGACTATATCTCCTTAGACGGTTCAACCGGTGCAATTTACGGAGAAGCGATTCCGACAGTAGAAGCAAAAATCACCGGTGCATTTGAACGCTTCATGAAATGGGCAGACTCTGCTCGCACATTAAAAGTACGTACCAATGCAGATACTCCGCGTGATGCAGCGCAGGCTGTTAAATTTGGGGCGCAGGGTATTGGACTTTGCCGTACAGAGCATATGTTCTTTGAGGGAGACCGTATCAAAGCGATCCGCGAAATGATCGTTGCGAAGACAGTTGAAGCGAGAAAAGCTGCTCTTGCGAAATTGCTTCCATATCAACAGGGCGACTTTGAAGAGATGTACAGAGTGCTCGAAGGACGTCCGATGACAGTTCGTTTCTTAGACCCGCCTCTTCATGAGTTCCTCCCGACAAAGGAAGAGGATATCGTAGAGCTTTCAAAAGAGCTGAATATTACTGTTGACGAATTAAAGGCTGTTATCTCAAGTCTTCATGAGTTTAACCCGATGATGGGTCATCGCGGATGCCGTTTGGCGGTTTCTTATCCTGAGATCGCGGAAATGCAGACAACTGCGGTTATTAAAGCTGCAATTGCTGTGTCAAAAGAACACCCGGAATACAAAATTGTTCCTGAGATCATGATTCCTCTTGTTGGTGAAGTCAAGGAATTGAAATTTGTCAAAGATGTTGTTACAAAAACAGCAGATGTCTTGATTGCAGAAGCAGGAGTAGCGATGCAGTATCACGTTGGAACTATGATTGAAATTCCTCGCGCAGCGCTGACAGCTGACGAAATCGCGACAGAAGCAGAGTTCTTTAGCTTTGGAACAAACGATTTGACACAAATGACATTCGGCTTCAGCCGTGATGACGCAGGAAAATTCCTGGATGCATACTATGAGAATAAGATCTATGAATCAGATCCGTTTGCAAGACTCGATCAGGATGGAGTTGGCAAATTGGTTAAGATGGCAGCAGAATTGGGCCGTACGACACGCAAGGATATCAAGCTTGGTATCTGCGGAGAGCATGGTGGAGATCCATCTTCTGTAGAATTCTGTCACAATATCGGTCTTGATTATGTTTCCTGTTCTCCGTTCCGTGTGCCGATTGCACGTTTGGCGGCAGCACAGGCTGCAATCCGCAGCAAAGCAAAATAGTTGTACATCACATAGAATTATCAAAAATTTTTCGTGCGACGGTACGTAAGGTTAATGCTTTGAGATAAGTAGAAAATGGTTTAAATATAATCAAAGCAGGTGTATCAGTTAAAATCGATACACCTGCTTTTTTTATGGGCAAGATGAGAAGAAATGATATTTTGGAGAAACAACGAGAAATTATTCAATATCGAAAAATATGGAATTGGGCAATTTTTATCGTATTTTCTACTCTTTGCGATGGAGGAATCGGAGTGATGACCGCGTTGTTTTTGCAGATGCTGAGACTTGTGATGCGCGTTTTGTGGTCAGAAACTCTGCAAGCAGCGTTCAGCTTTTTAATAGGCGGGATTCATATCAATCTTTGTGTTATCTTGATTTGCATATTGGGGGGGAGTGGTGATAGGTTTTTGGCAGCATAAGTACGGTTGATTATCCGAAATCCCTTGAAGAATTGTTTGTGACCAAAATATCCCTTATAACAATTTAGGCATAGTGGTGGGTGCGGCGTTTTTACCGTTGGCCTTTGGGGGCAGTGTGGGTCCTGAAGCTGGGCTGGCAGGGATTCTGATGATGCTCTTTTGTTGGCTACGTAACAAATATAAGTCGGCAATCACATGTGAAAAGCATACATTTCTTTATGATCTTTTACTTGTACGTCCGAGAATAATGCTTGGATTTTATACTATTTCAAAGATCAAGAAGATTGTTATTTATCTATCTGCTTCAGCTGGTGGGGTG
>CAKSKO010000052.1 GCA_934465125.1 uncultured Eubacteriales bacterium | reverse complement strand
AATTTTAAACGTTTTTTTCACTTTTTTGCCTTTTATTTTTCCAGTTGCTGTTATCCTAGCGTTATTGGGTCCTTTCTGTTTTCGCCCTACTTCGACGCCGCGTGGTACACGTCCAATGCTATTTCCTTCCACCATAAATCCCTCCTTTTGGGAGTCAACAATCTCTATGTAAGATTATTATATCAAACGACTCACGAATTATTTTATAATATAAAACTCTCGTTTTATGAAGGAATAAAACAATCTCTTCGCTCATAAATTCCAATCCATAAAGGGCAAAAAGTTACTATATTTTAGATAAGAAGCATATTAGAGAAAGCTATAACCCTCATCCTAATTTGCTATTAATGATATTGGGACTGTAAAAATCGTAGATGCATATTAGGTTCCATAAATTGTAAAAAGAAGCGAAACAATTCCACCGACTGCCGCTACTAAACTAAATACAGAACAAATTTTTGATTCACTCCATCCACACATTTCAAAGTGATGGTGAATCGGACTCATTTTAAATAAACGTTTTCCTTTTGTTAACTTAAAGTAGATTACCTGTAGTACAACCGAAAGAATTTCACAGAAATATACGATTCCCATCGGAAGAAGCAAAATCGGAAGATTTAAACCAAATCCTAGCGCACAAACCATCCCCCCCAAAAATAGAGAGCCGGTATCTCCCATGAATACCTTCGCAGGATGAAAGTTCCAAACCAAAAATCCTAAACATCCTCCCGCAAGAGCTGCCGCCGCAATTCCCATCCCAAACATGCCAAGAAAACTTGCCATTACCATAAAAAAAATCGCTACAAAAAAAGTAACAGAAGCATTTAGTCCATCAACGCCATCGGTAAAATTCACTGCGTTAACAGTTCCTACAATCAAAATAGCTGCTAAAATCCAGTAAAAAGCACCAAGATCAACACTTCCCACAAACGGAATAATTGTTGAAGTCGTATTGGTTGCGCCATTATTAATTTGCGTGATATAAATCGTAGCAAGATACGCTGCCGCTACCAAAAACTGCAATACCATTTTCTGACGAGCTGTTAATCCCAGATTTCTTTTTTTGACTACTTTAATATAATCATCAAAAAATCCAATTAACCCAAAACCCAACGCCATTGCAAGTCCGGCGAATACTTTTACCGTCATAAGCGGGGTCTCCGCCATATGAAATGTTCCGCCGCCCGACACTGCATAGTAGCTCGGAATACAAACCGAAACAGTCGCCAAAATTCCAACAATAAACATGACTCCGCCCATTGTTGGTGTTCCTTGCTTGTTTTTATGCCAGGAAGGACCAATGTCGAGAATTGTCTGTCCATACTTGAGTTTATGCAAATACGGAATCACTATTTTACCAAGCGCTGCAGTAATCACAAACGACGCCACTGCAGCAACAAGTGCCCAAACCCCATTCATTTTATCACCTCTTATAAATTTTGTGTGGAAAAATTTAAATTTAACAGATTAGTCTCCACAGAGGACTAATGTTTTCTGTAAAATAATCATTATACTATGATCGGTCCGCTTTGCGGACCCACCTCTGGCATTTTACCCTTGAGGTCAAATGCTTCATGGTTGAATGTTCTTTGCAATAGCCTAAATCTCTGATTTGATCCCTATCACACAAGGTTATTATACCACACTTGCGGTGAGCAAACCTCACACACTTCCATCCGCTTGCCAAACCGGACGGATACAGGCACACAAAAGCGCCCGCGTTGCAGCCTCTCTTTCGATATTATATCATATAAAAGACTAATTTAGCCTTTATTTCTAGCAAAAAATATTTTTGGTGCTTTCGTTGTAATTCTATGTTTTCAAGACACCAACAATCTCTGGTTCCTATTTTATACGTGAGATTATTATATCACAAATCGGCTTATTTGATCTCATCATATGACGAATTACAAAAGAAAGGCGCTTTTAGAAGAGCACCTTTCTTCCAGCAACTTATAAAATTTGATCCGTTTGGATAAATTCAACTGTTATAATTGTTCCAGGGGGGACTTGTGTCCCTTCTGGTACACTCTGCGAGGAAGATACAACCTCTCCTCCCGCAAGGCCAGCACCTGTGATACTGATATTTAATCGCGCGTCTGCTGCTGCCTGATTGGCAGCTGACATCGTAAGCCCTACGAGGTTCGGAACGGTTACCATCTCCGTTGTGCTGGCTTGATCTGTATAAAGCACGATCGTTCCTCCTTTTGGAATCAAGCGGGAAGGTTCTGGAATTTGTGAAACAATCGTCGACCCCGATCCCATAATAATCGGAGTAAGATCTTGGGATTGTACCTCATTTTTTGCTTCCGTAACCGATTTTCCAACCAATGATGGAGTTGCCATCTCGAGTTTTGCCATTTCCTCTTCGGTGTATTGACGCTCTATTCCAAGGTAAGGAAGTACATCCTGCATAACCTTTGCAAATACTGGCGCCGCCACCGCACTCCCGTAATAGCTATCGCCTTTTGGCGTATCAAAAAACACAAGCATTGCAACTTTTGCGTCGTCTGCTGGCGCAAATCCACAATATGATGCAATGTAATCCATTCCATTTGGTCCGCTACTTCCGATTTTCTCAGAGGTTCCTGTTTTTCCTCCAACGCGATATCCAGGAACATATCCGTTTTTCCCGGAACCGATTTTTGCGTTCGTTTGCAGCATCGCGCAGACACGCTTTGCAGTATCTTCGGAGATAACCGTCCGTTTAAAGTTGGTATCAATCGACTTTACAATATTTCCATCACTATCGATGATTTGTTTGACAACATGAGGTTGAACAAGTTTTCCTCCGTTCGCAATCGTTGCGGCGGCTGTGAGCATCTGAATCGGGGTAATGCTGAAATTTTGGCCAAACGATGCAACAGCCAAATCCATCGGCGCCATACTTCCATCTGCGCTAAAAAAGATATCACTTGCCTCTCCCGGCAAATCGATTCCGGTCTTTTCAGAGAATCCAAAGGCGCTGTAATACTGATAAAATTTCTCAGCGCCTACTTTTTGCCCCAACATAATAAACGTCGGGTTGCAAGAATTACAAAGCGCCTCCAGAAAGGTTTGGGTGCCATGTCCTGACCTTTTGTGGCAATGGATCACACTTGCGCCAGGATATGGTTTCATTCCACCGGTACAGGTAAATGTCGTATTTTCATTGACTACATTTTCTTCAATTGCCATCGAAGCCGTCACCATTTTAAAAACAGAACCGGGATAATACGTATCGCTGACCGCTTTGTTTCTCCACTGTTTTTGCCATGCATCCGACTTCGCGGCCGCTTTTTCTTCTTCTGGAAGTGCTTCGATCTGTTTTGCAACCTCCGGATCTGCTATTGTAAATGGATCGTTGGGGTCAAAGTCACCTTTTACTGCCATTCCTAGGATCTCGCCTGTGTTCACGTCCATCATAATTGCTGTTGCTCTGTTGAGGACCTTATTGTTCGCAATCCCTTCTTCAAGATTTTTTTCTAAAAAATGCTGAATCACTTCATCGATTGATAAAACAAGGCTATTTCCGTCCTTTGCCGGGATCATCTGCTCATAGTCAAATGGCATATCGGTTCCCCTAGCATTCTTTGCTGTAATTAATCTTCCTGCTTCTCCGGTTAGTTCCTGATCATAGTAAGCTTCTATACCAGACAGACCCTGGCTGTCTGTTCCAGTAAATCCAATAACGGGCGCTGCAAACGCACCATATGGATAATATCTCTTATAATCTTCGATTAAACGAATTCCTGTCGTAATTTCATTGTCCGTCTTAAACTTTATAATCTTTTCTTTAATATCATTTTCCACTTTTCGTTTTACAACGGTATAATATGATTTCTTTTTACTAAGTTCTAGCAACTTTTCCTTGTCCATCTCGAGGATTTCTGACAAGCCAGAAGCAACTAATTCTTTTTCCTCGTCAGTTTTTAAGTATGCCGGTTCCAGTACAACAGTCCAGACTGTTGCACTCTGCGCCAGTGGTTTCATATTGCAGTCATAGATTGTTCCACGCTGTGCATTGATCGTTGTATCAGCCAACTGCTGTTCAATCGCTTTTTGCTGCAGATCTTTACCATCTACAAGCTGTAATGCTGCTAGCCTGAAAATAACTATTCCAAATCCTACTGCAACAAGCAACACCAATACAATCAAAGACCTTCTCCACATCCTTAAAGTTGTTCCTTTTGACATACCCCATTTTCCCCCTAAACTGATCCATGCATGCGTTTTCGTTTTATGATGTTCTCTAATAAATCCTAAAAAGATTGTGATAGTAAAAGCGAGAGTCAAGATTACCTCTTAACTCTCCCCCGTACTCAATACTTATTTCAGATGCAATAGAGTTATGACACAAAACTTGAAATTAAATCTTCGATCGTATCAAGAATTCCCCTTTTGTCCGGATCTTGTTTAATTTCCGCTTTATCGCCTTCCGACAAATTAATATATTCTACCTGGGACGGTTCTATTTTCTTCATTGCAAGGTTCGTCTTTGCATAATCTTCAACAGCCCGAAGAGACAATTCCGACTCTGCTTTCATTTGCAGCTGCGTATAAATGCTCTGCTGTTCTTGAAGCTGCTTTGTTGTAACATTGATTTGTTCTGTAAGCTCCGTAAGCTCCACTTGGCTATAGATCATAACAGATACTGTTGCGATAACTGTCATCGATAATAAAAAGGTGGAAATCAGCGTAAACGGTCTGATTTTTCTCTTTTGATTCTTAGCAAGCTTTTCTTTTGGGATTGTTACAACATTCGTCTGCTTTTCTTTTCGTTCTAATTCCTTCGGTCTTACTTCAAATAAAGAAAGATCATATGCAAGATTTTCCTCTTTCCTAGCCAAGTTCTATTCACTCCTATCGCTTTTGTTCGCTCTTTTATTTTAATCTTCTAAAATCATTCCAGTCGAATGCATCCTCTTAATTTTGCACTCCTGCTCCTCGGATTGCTTTCTTTTTCTAAGGTCGACGCTTCGATGGGTTTCTTTTGAATCAGTTTTGCTCTCGGTGTTTTCCCACATACACAAATCGGAAAATCCTTCGGACAAGTGCATCCCATACACCACTCTGCCATGCGCTGTTTTACAATCCGATCCTCCAAAGAATGAAACGTGATCACAACAAGTCTGCCGCCTGGCTTTAAGATAGAAAATGCAGCGTCAAGCCCTTTTGACAAATTCCCCAGTTCATCATTTACCGCGATGCGCAGTGCCTGAAACGTTTTGCGAGCCGGATGTCCGCCTTCTCTGCGAACTGCTGCTGGAACCGCCGATTTAATTAGTTCCGCTAACTCTTCCGTTGAAGTAATTGCGCTGTGTTCGCGTGCTTTTACAATTGCTTTTGCAATATTCCTTGCAAACTTCTCTTCACCGTATTTGCTAAATATCTCCGCAAGCCCCTGCATTGTCATAGTATTAACAAGATCATAAGCGGAAACCCCTTCTTGGCTCATGCGCATATCAAGCGGCGCATCTTTGTGAAAGGAAAATCCTCTTTCCGCTTTGTCGAGTTGGTGGGAAGACACTCCTATATCAAGAAGTACTCCATCAACATTTGAAATAGAAAAACTTCTGATCACCTGATCCATCTTTGAAAAATTCGACCTAACCACAATCGAATTCGAATAAGAGACAAAACGTTCTTTCACCGCTGCAATCGCATCAGGATCTTGATCAATTGAAACCAATGTTCCAGTTTTTAACTTCTTAAGGATTGCTTCGGAATGTCCACCCCCACCAGCTGTTCCATCTACATAAATCCCATCAGGCTTAATTTTCAGCATTTCAATTGTTTCAGAAAACAAAACTGCCTTATGAACAAATCTCATGAAAGGGGCCCTCCTTCGACTATAACTCCAAAAGATCCATTGCCTCTGCGATGCTTTCTTCTGTCAGTTCTGCATTAAATTTATTCCAGCGATCAGAATCCCAGATCTCAGCACGGCTCGACGCTCCAATAAAGGTAACGTCTTTTGTCAGCCCTGCATGTTCTCTAAGCTGCTGTGGAATTAAAATACGCCCCTGCTTGTCCGCTTCCACTTCAGCAGCACCAGAAAAGAAAAATCTCTGCAAACCCCTCGATTTAGAAATCGGCATCTTTTGTATTTTTTCCTGTAGATGATTCCACTCCGAGAATGGAAGAACAAAAAGGCAACCGTCAAGACCTTTTGTAATATAAAACATAGTCCCAAGGTCTTCACGAAATTTAACAGGTACAATTACTCGACCTTTTGTATCGATATTATGTTGATATTGCCCAATTAACATAATCTTGCCTCTCTAAAACAAAGCAGAAAATAACTCCACTTTTTTCTACTTTGCCCCACTTTCCACCACTCATTAAATAAAGTATATAGTATGAAAGGACGAATTGCAAGTAAAATTCCATCATTCCTCTACGGAAAATATATGAATTCCGGTGAAAAAATCAGTAAATATAAACAAAAAAACGCATTACTTTACGTAATACGTCTTTCTTTCCCTTTATTTACTATTTTTCAACAACGTACAATCAGTTCCCACTTGCCACTTTCATGAAAAACAAAATCAAATCAAGAATTGTTTTGCGGCATCCCTGTTCTCTGCGACGCTTTTAAGCTCTGCCTTGTTTTTCTGACCTCTGAAAGATTTTCTGTTAACATTTCATCTGTACGCTTCATCAAATCATCGACATACTCATTTGCAGCTTTGCGAACTTCTCTGCTTTTTTCTTGTGCTTTTTCGATCAAGTTATTCGCTTTGGCCTGCGCTTCTTTGACAATTTCGTTTTGATTGACCATCACCTTAACCCGTTCTTCAGACACACGGATCATCGCCTCGGCTTCGCGTTTGGCATCCCCAATAATCTGAGCTCGATCCGCAACAACCGCTTTGGCTTGCTGCACTTCCTGAGGCAGATGCAGGCGCAGATCTTCTAAGATTTCTCTTGCACGTTCCCCATTAATCATAATCTTACCTCCGCTTAATGGAAAACTCCAGGCTTTTTCGATCATATCATCGAACTCATCAATCAAGTCCTCAATTCTCATCCTATTTTCCTCCTTTATACAGTCTCTGTTTGATTGCATCATGAATACATCCTGGAACAAATTTTGAAATGTCTCCTCCAAAACAAGCAATCTGTTTGACAACGCTCGAGCTTAAAAACATATTTTCAGCGCTTGTTGTGAAAAACACCGTTTCAAGCTCAGAATTTAATTTTTTGTTGGTAAGCGCCATCTGAAATTCATATTCAAAATCAGATACCGCACGAAGTCCCTTTACAAGCGCCATCGCTTTTCGCTCTCTTGCATAATCAGCCAACAATCCGTCAAACGATACAATTTCAATATTACCGAGGTTTCGAAGTGCTTCTTTCAAAAACAATGTTCTTTCTTCAATCGTAAAACTCGGAACTTTCGATGGATTTACCATTACTGCAACAATTACTTTCTCAAACATTTTAGAAGCTCTTGTTATAATATCAACATGACCTAGCGTGACTGGATCAAAACTTCCC
>CAKSKO010000051.1 GCA_934465125.1 uncultured Eubacteriales bacterium | reverse complement strand
CAGAAGAGGTTGACTCATCTATCCGTGAGCAAACGGGTGTGATGTTGGCAGAACAATTCTATAAAGAAATCGGTGCAGATCTCCAGAAAATGCAGAATGATTACATCTCAAATACCGGATTTTATATGATTGTTTTAACACTTTTGAGTGCAATTGCGACAATTACTGTCAGCTTTTTTGCGTCTCGTATTGCAGCAGGGGTTTCGAAAAACCTCAGAAGGGATGTTTTTAGGAAGGTCGAGAGTTTTTCCAACACGGAATTCGATCAGTTTTCAACAGCATCCCTTATCACAAGGACAACGAATGATATCACGCAGATTCAAATGCTTATTATGATGGGAATCCGGATGATCTGTTATGCGCCGATCATGGGAATCGGCGGAATCGTGATGGCGTTAGACAAAAACGTATCCATGAGCTGGGTGATCGCTGTTGGTGTCATAGTGCTGATTGGCCTGATTCTGATTATATTTGCTGTTGCATTGCCAAAGTTTAAGGCGATACAAAAATTAGTTGATAAATTAAACCTTGTCACGAGGGAACACTTAAGTGGCATGATGGTAATCCGGGCGTTTGGAACACAGAAATTTGAAGAAAACCGGTTCGATCAGGCTAATAAAGATTTAACAAACGTTAATCGTTTTGTTAACCGTGTTATGGCTTTTATGATGCCTGCGATGATGTTCATTATGAATGCAACCAGCCTTTTGATTGTATGGGTTGGATCACATCAGATTGCAGAATCTAATATGCAGGTTGGCGACATGATGGCATATATGCAGTATGCAATGCAGATTATTATGGCATTTCTGATGATTTCCATGATGTTTATTATGGTACCCAGAGCAGCAGTATCAGCCGATAGAATTTCTAAAGTATTGGAAACAGAGCCTGTGATACGCGATAAGAGAAAGGTAAAGAAGCTTCCCGAAAACCATACAGGAAAAATTGAATTTAAGAATGTAACGTTCCGCTATAGCGGCGCGACAGACGATGTGCTCGAAAATATCAATTTTACTGCGTTGCCGGGGCAAACAACTGCGTTTATTGGGTCGACGGGTTCCGGGAAAACAACGCTAATTAATTTGATCCCGCGTTTTTATGACGTTACGCAAGGGCAAATTTTACTCGGCGGTGTTGATATCCGCGATATTTCTCAACATGAGTTGCATGAGAATATTGGGTATGTTCCACAGAAGGCTACCTTGTTCTCCGGAGATATTTCCTCGAATCTCCTCTATGGAGACAAAGAAGCCAGTGATGAAACAGTCAAAACAGCGGCGGACGTTGCGCAGGCAACAGAGTTTATTTTGGCGACAGAAGGCGGATTCCATAACCCCGTTGCGCAGGGGGGAGGTAATGTTTCCGGCGGACAAAAACAACGCCTTTCTATTGCAAGAGCACTTGTGAAGAAACCAAAAGTTTATATTTTTGACGATAGTTTTTCGGCTCTTGATTTTAAAACAGACGCAAAACTGCGCGCAGAACTCAAAGGATATACAAAAGACGCTACTGTGTTAATTGTGGCGCAGCGTGTGAGTACGATTATGCATGCAGAACAGATTATTGTACTTGATGAAGGGAAAATTGTCGGAATTGGAACGCATAAAGAACTGATCAGGACTTGTCCGACCTATGAAGAAATTGCTTCATCTCAGCTTTCAAAGGAGGAATTGCAATGAGCAAAGCTTCAGGAATCCCCGGTGCGGGGATAAAAGGACACGGCTCTATGGGTGGCGAAAAAATGGGACCCATTGGAGTGAAAGCAAAAAATTTTAAGGCAACGCTCAAAAAGTTACTTTCCTATCTCGGGCAATATAAATTTTCTTTGATTGTTGCAATTTTATTTTCGGTTGCATCCACTATCTTTATGATAGTAGGTCCAAAACTTCTCGGGCAGGCGACAACAAAAATCTATGAAGGAATTATGGGGAAAATCGCTGGTACAAGCGCAGGAATCGATTTTGGTGCGATCGGGCAGATTATTTTATTCTTGTTGGGACTTTATGTAGTCAGCTTTGCATTTTCTTATTTGCAGGGCTTTATCATGACGGGAATTTCCATGAAGGTGACCTATCATTTGCGCGATGATATCGAGAAGAAAATCAATCGGATGCCGCTGAATTATTTTGATATCACAAATCATGGCGAGGTTCTATCTAGGGTAACAAACGATGTTGATACCCTTAGCCAAACATTGAATCAAAGTGTTACGCAGATTATTACATCTGTGACAACCATCCTAGGGATCCTGTATATGATGTTTACGATCAGTTGGCAGATGACATGCATTGCGCTTTGTATTGTTCCGGTAGCGTTTCTCTTTATTTCTCTTGTTGTAAAGAAGTCACAAATTCACTTTGTCAGGCAGCAAGATTATCTTGGTCATATTAATGGACATATTGAAGAGATGTACGGCGGACACAATGTGATGAAGGCATTTAACGGAGAAGCCGATTCTGTTGAGGTATTTGACCGATATAACGATACTTTGTATGTTTCTGCCTGGAAATCGCAGTTTTTATCCGGATTGATGATGCCTATTTTGAATTTTGTTTCGAATATCGGGTACGTTGCTGTTTGTATTCTTGGCGGATACTTAGCGATTAACAACGGTCTCCCGGTAGGAGATATTCAAGCGTTTATCCAGTATGTACGCCAGTTTACCCAGCCTATTATTCAGATTTCAAATATCTCGAATATTTTACAGCAAACAATGGCAGCAGCGGAGAGAGTGTTTGAATTTTTAGATGAAGAGGAAGAGATTCCTGAGAACCCGAGCCCGATCCGGATCAGGCAGAAAGGCGATACGACAGAAGACGATAGGCTCATTGAGGTCGATGGCAGCGTGCAATTTAACCATGTAAAGTTTGGATACAATCCCGAGAAAATAATTGTCAAAGACTTCTCCGCCAATATTAAACCGGGGCAGAAGGTTGCGATTGTTGGTCCCACTGGTGCAGGAAAAACAACAATGATTAAATTGTTGATGCGATTTTATGATGTCAACGACGGCGCGATCTTAGTCGATGGGTATGATATCCGCGATTTCACAAGAAACGGATTGCGCTCGCAGTTCGGAATGGTCTTGCAGGATACTTGGCTTTATAATGCGTCGATTAAGGATAATATTCGATATGGAAAGCTAGATGCTACTGATGAAGAAGTCATAGAAGCGGCCAAAGCAGCACAGGTTGACCACTTTGTCAGAACACTGCCGGATGGCTACGAAATGATTTTGAATGAAGAGGCAAGCAATGTTTCACAAGGCCAAAAGCAACTCTTAACGATCGCAAGAGCGATTCTTGCCGACCCGAAGATTTTGATTTTGGATGAGGCTACAAGCTCTGTTGATACACGAACAGAAATCCTAATTCAAAAAGCGATGGATCATCTGATGGAAGGACGAACTAGCTTTGTCATCGCACATCGCTTAAGTACGATCCGCGATTCTGACCTAATTCTTGTTATGAAAGATGGGGATATCGTCGAGCAAGGAAACCACGAAGAATTGATCGCGAAAAATGGATTTTATGCGAATCTTTATAATAGTCAATTCGAAGCGAGCTAATGTTGTAAACGGAAACCAATAACCTTGGAAATGCAGCCGAGTGCTAGGGGCGTTGCCCACAGATACAAACCAAGAAAGATAGTACTTGATTTGCTCGGCATAAATGGTTTGTATCTGTGGCGGCGGGGCAAAACCCCCCGCGGGCGCGTAAAAACGCGCGCGACGCCCCTTTTACACTCGTTTTCGCGTTATCGCAATAAAAATAATATTTTATAGAAAGTAAAGCAGCTTGAAACTGTCATCAAAGACAAGAATTCAAGCTGCTTTTTACTATTGTGTGGTGAGAGCTATTTGGTTGATTATAAAATAATACTCGTTCCGTTCATTTCCTGAGGCTGCTCCAGGTTTAAAACTTTCAGCATAGTTGGAGCAATATCAGCAAGTTTTCCGCCGCCTCTGAGTTTACACGGATACCCGATCACACAGAACGGAACAGGATTAGTGGTATGTGCAGTAAATGGAGAATGATCACTCTCATACATTTTGTCGGCGTTGCCGTGATCTGCTGTGATGAATGTGACGCCGCCCATTTCTGAGATCGCGTCCGTCACTTTCCCTACGCAGGTATCCACTGCCTCTACTGCAGCGACCGCCGCGTCAAATACACCGGTGTGTCCAACCATATCGCAATTTGCGAAGTTTAAAATAATCACATCATACTTACCGCTTTTGATTCTATCGATCACTTTATCTGTTACCTCATACGCGCTCATTTCAGGTTGTAAGTCATAGGTTGTAACTTTCGGAGAAGCAACAAGGACACGATCCTCTCCAGGATACGTTTTCTCGACGCCCCCATTGAAGAAAAAGGTAACATGCGCATATTTTTCGGTTTCAGCGATTCGAAGTTGCGTGAATCCTTTTTGAGAGATATATTCTCCTAGTGTATTTTTGAGCGACTGAGGCGCAAATGCAACAAGAACATTTGGCATGGTTGTGTCGTACTGCGTCATGCAGATATATGTGATCGGGAAAAATCCGTGTCTTCTTTCAAATCCATCAAATTCAGGATCAACTAAACTGCGGGTAATTTCTCTTGCGCGGTCAGGGCGAAAATTAAAGAAGATAACAGAATCATTTTTCTTAATAGAAGCGTCGTCAGCGCAAACAGTAGGGACAACAAATTCGTCGGTCACATCTGCCCGATATGACTTTTCAACCGCTTCAACCGGATCATAACACCGAGTTCCCTCGCCATACACCATCGCAGCGTATGCTTGTTCGACACGATCCCAGCGGTTGTCGCGGTCCATCGCAAAGTATCGTCCCATCACAGTGGCGATCCTACCAATACCAATCTGTTCCATCTTTTGCGTACATTCGCGTACAAACTCTTTTCCAGAAGAAGGAGGGACATCTCTGCCGTCGAGTAATGCATGGACATACACTTTTTTGAGTCCGCGTTTTTTTGCAAGTTCTAACAGAGCCCATAAATGAGAATTATGGCTGTGGACTCCTCCGTTTGATAAAAGTCCAATCAAATGAAGAGCAGAATCATTGTGTAGAGCGTTATCGACCGCAGTTAAGAGCGCTTTATTTTCAAAAAAATCACCGTCTTGGATCGATTTTGTGATCCTAGTTAGTTCCTGGTATACGACGCGCCCTGCGCCGATATTAGTATGTCCAACTTCTGAGTTTCCCATCTGTCCCTCTGGCAAACCAACGTTCATCCCAGATGCGCCAAGGGTTGTGAACGGATACTGATCGAATAAACGGTCAATATTTGGGGTTTTCGCTGCTTTTATCGCATTTGCTGTCTCTTGACCAATCCCAAATCCATCTAAGATCATGAGAAGTAAAGGTTTTTTCATGAAGCGTTTCTCCTTTTTTGAATTATATTTTTTTCTAAACTCTGATACCGAGATAAAAGATCAGCTCCCTTTTAAGAGAGCTAATACTTGTTTTTTATTTTATTTTCAGTCTAATTATGTGATTCTATACTTGTTTAGAAAAATAAATATTATCTGCTCGCAGCTTTGATAATAGTTGCAAAATCAGCAGCTTTCAACGAAGCGCCCCCGATGAGTCCACCGTCAACATCCGGTTGATCGAGAAGCTCTTCTGCGTTTTTAGCATTCATCGAGCCACCGTATTGAATCGTCATGGTTTCGGCGGAAGCCTTATCGTAAATGGAAGCGACTGTATCGCGGATCACTCTACAGACTTCGTTCGCCTGATCTGCTGTTGCAGTTTTTCCGGTTCCGATTGCCCAAACAGGTTCATAAGCGATAATTACATTCTTTAAATCATTTTTGGCAACATCACTTAGTGCAATTTTTGTCTGCATGGAAACGAGCTCTGCTGTAATTCCGAGTTCACGTTCCTCTAAAGATTCTCCAACGCAGAGGATTACCTTCAGTCCTGCAGAGAGCGCCGCTTTGACACGAAGATTCACAGTTTTATCTGTTTCACCGAAATAGCTTCTTCTCTCACTGTGTCCGACGATCACATAAGAAACGCCCATAGAAGTGAGCATTTGTGGGGAGATTTCTCCAGTATATGCGCCCGATGCCTCCCAATGGCAGTTTTCAGCGCCTACCTTAATATTTGTTCCTTTTGTTGCCTCCAAAGCAGTGCAGAGGTCAACATATGGAACACAGATTACAACACCGCAATCGGCGTCTTTTACGAGAGGAATCATTTCCTCGATCAGTGTTTTGGTCTCAGCAGGGGTTTTGTTCATTTTCCAGTTTCCAGCGATAAGAGCTTCTCTTAATTGTTTTTTCATAGGGATCATCCTTTCTCTTATTATATTTGATGATGAGATAATCATTTCGTAAACTGTAAGAATGTAGAGGGAATACTTTAATAAAATAATAAAAATTAGTTAGAATAACAAGAATCGTTCACAATCAATGATGACAGGCGGCACGGAAAATTCGTGCTGCCTACACTTTATATGCAGAAATCATATGATTGTGTTGCTGTTAATCTTTATTATTGAGCGCAGCGATACCCGGAAGCTCTAAGCCTTCTAAGAATTCCAAAGAAGCGCCGCCGCCTGTTGAGATATGTGTCATTTTATCTGCAAATCCTAATTTCTCAACGGCTGCAGCGGAATCTCCGCCGCCGATAATAGAAACAGCTCCGCTTTCAGCAACAGCTTTTGCTACTGCTATGGTACCGCTTGCGAAATTCTCCCATTCTGAAACACCCATTGGTCCGTTCCAAACAACGGTTCCGGCACCCTTGATCGCGTTTGCAAACAGTTCTTGTGTTTTCGGACCGATATCAAGACCCATCCAGCCGTCTGGAATTTTATCAGAATCTACGAGTTGCGATTCTGTGTTTGCATCGTATTCTTTTCCAACTTTATTGTCGACAGGAATCAAAAACTTAACGCCCTTTTCCTTTGCTTTTGCCATCATATCCTTCGCAAGGCTTACTTTTTCGCTTTCGCAAATAGAAGTTCCGATCGAATAGCCGAGTGCGTTCATAAAAGTATAAGCCATACCGCCGCCAATGATTAGCGTATCGACTTTATCAAGAAGATTTTTAATAACTCCAATTTTATCAGAAACCTTTGCGCCGCCTAAAATTGCGACAAACGGACGTTTCGGGTTCGAAAGTGCTCCGCCCATTACGGAAATTTCCTTTTGGATCAAATATCCGCAAACAGCTGGAAGATACTGAGCAACACCTGCTGTGGAAGCATGTGCTCTATGCGCTGTACCGAATGCATCGTTTACATAAATTTCAGCCATCGATGCGAGTTCTTTTGCGAAATCGGGGTCGTTCTTTTCCTCTTCTTTATGGAAACGAACATTTTCGAGCAACCCGACTTCTCCGTCTTTTAACGAGGAAGCGATAGATTTTGCACTTTCTCCAATTACATCGCTCGCCATTTTTACTTCTTGCCCCAACGCTTTTGAAAGGTATGCGGCAACAGGAGCCAAAGAGAATTTCATGTTAAATTCTCCCTTTGGTCTACCAAGATGAGAGCAAAGGATTACTCTTGCATGGTGGTCAACAAGGTATTTAATTGTTTTAAGAGCTTCGTTGATTCTCTTCGGGTCAGAGATATTGCCGTCTTTATCAAAGGGAACATTAAAGTCGCAGCGAACAAGCACTTTCTTGCCGCTGACGTCGATATCTTCAATTGTTTTTTTGTTTAAATCGTTCATTTCAATCGTCCTTTCGAATTTTGTTTAAAAAATGACAATCATACTTTCCTAGTATATAAC
>CAKSKO010000050.1 GCA_934465125.1 uncultured Eubacteriales bacterium | reverse complement strand
GCTTTCTCTTCACTTTCTTCGGGTTCTTCTATCTTTTCGAATGGTTCGACATCTCTCATAAAGCTTTCTTGCCGATTTTGTTGTTCTTCACTGCCTATCATATCATCATCAAGATCCACTTTTGCTCCACAATAGCCGCATACCACACTGTCTTCTGGTAGCATTTTGCCGCAATTTGTACAAAACATAAGCTTGTCCTCCTTTCATACCATAGTTTCATTATATCCTGCAAATTGTCAAATTTCAACTTGTATTTCGGCTTCTTCCAGATGCCTAATATAACATTAACACCTTATTTTAATAAAATTCCATTTCTTTCCTTTACTCAACTTTTAATTTATGCTATACTACATTATAAAAATATTAATTTAAATGTCTATTAGGAGGGTATTGAATGAGTGTGCAAACGAAACAAACGGATCAGTTTTTAACATACAAAGGCAAACCACTTGTGCGGTGTAAGAACGTGATCTACTATGGAAATATGTCTGATAAATATGTTATTAAACTGGAGATTAAATCTATAAAACAGTCAAAAGATCTCGATTTGGCTGACAAAGTCGTTGTACAGCTAATGCATACTGACCCGAGCATTCGAACAAGAAAACAGATTGTCAAAACAAGCGAAAAGCAAGGACTTTACCTTGCTATGGATATTGCAGATATTTGGCTAACAAGAGCGCTTGCAAGCGAATAATCAAAATAAGCACCCTAATTTACAGTAAAGAGCTTAAAATCGTCTAAACGGCTGATTTAAGCTCTTTTATCTATTCTTTAGCCCCGCTTGATTTTATTTGCTTAAACCAGTGAAAAATCGTACAAACTATAAAACGTATTCTACATAGATGAAAAGGAGTGATTCTTATTACTGATAAAAAATTTGAGATAAGCGGGATGACATGCTCCGCCTGCGCATCTCACATTGAAAAAGCTGTTAAAAAACAACATGGCGTCATCACTGCAACAGTTAATCTATTGGCAAGCACAATGTCTGTTTCATTTGATGAAACGCAAATCGATCAAACAGGTATTATAAACGCGGTGGAAGCTTCAGGATACCACGCTTCCATATTGGAAAAAAGATCAAAAAAAGGCAACCAGACCTTAGACTATAGCACAAGCGCTGAAAAAGAAAGCAAGGAAATGAAAACCAGATTGATAATATCGTTTGTCTTTTTGATTCCGCTCTTTTATATCTCTATGGGCCATATGATGGGCTGGCCGCTACCCCATTATCTGCATGGCACCAGTGGCGCGCTTTCCTTCGCGTTTACGCAATTTCTTCTCTGCCTTCCTATTGTTTATGTCAACCGAAGCTACTTTGAAGCAGGCTTTCAGTCACTTTTCCACGGTGCCCCAAATATGGATACTTTAATCGCACTCGGGTCTTCTGCTGCACTGCTACATGGTATTTTTGCAATCTATCAAATCGGATATGGATTAGGACACGGTATCCCATCCCTCGCGGACCAGTACTCTATGGATTTATACTTTGAATCCGCGGGAATGATCCTTTCTCTTATTACGATTGGAAAGTATTTGGAAACAAAATCAAAAGGAAAAACATCCGAAGCAATTACAAAACTTGTCAACCTTTCTCCTAAAACAGCATTGATAGAACGTGACGGACTAGAAACAGAAATCTCTGTAGATGATGTAATTGTAGGAGATATTGTAATTGTAAAACCGGGACAAACTATTCCTGTAG
Source organism: uncultured Eubacteriales bacterium (assembly GCA_934465125.1). Classification (GTDB taxonomy): domain Bacteria; phylum Bacillota; class Clostridia; order Oscillospirales; family Acutalibacteraceae; genus CAKSKO01. The sequence continues at coordinate 6,294 of CAKSKO010000050.1, read as the reverse complement.
ACGGAGTGGTAATCGAAGGTCATTCATCAATCGATGAATCTGCTATTACAGGAGAAAGTATTCCCACCGAAAAAAAGAAAAACGATAACGTAACAGGCGGGACCATCAACAAATCCGGTTACTTTAAACTAAAAGCCTCCAGAGTTGGGGAAAACACAACGTTATCTCAAATCATTCAATTAATAGAGGATGCAAACACAACAAAAGCGCCGATTGCAAAACTTGCTGATAAAGTCAGCGGTATTTTTGTCCCTGTTGTTATTACGATTGCCGTATTGGCCACCGTTGTATGGTTAATTTTGGGATATCCTTTTTCATTTTCGCTTTCCATCGGAATTGCTGTTCTCGTCATCTCCTGTCCTTGTGCGTTGGGGTTAGCTACTCCTACTGCAATTATGGTAGGAACTGGAAAAGGCGCGGAAAACGGAATCTTAATTAAATCTGCAGAAGCGCTCGAGGTGGCACACTTGATTGGGACTGTCATCTTAGACAAAACTGGAACTATCACCAAAGGGAAACCTCAAGTGACCGATATTATTGTCATTCCTCCTCTCTCAGAAGATCAGCTTCTGACGCTGGCCGCTTCGATCGAAAAACAATCAGAGCATCCCCTAGCAGAAGCCATCTTAGAAGAATCCCAAGCAAGAAACCTCACCCTGTTTGATGTAACGCAGTTTGAAGCGGTTGTTGGAAAAGGAATTAAAGCATCGCTTGAAGGGCAACAGTTGTTTGCTGGCAATCAAACGTTCATGAAGGATAACGGAATCACAAGTGAGTCTATTTCCTCATTGGGAGAGCAATTGGCAGACGAAGGAAAAACACCCTTATATTTTGGAAACAAAAACGGCCTACTTGGTATTATAGCTGTAGCAGACCCGATCAAACCGACAAGCAAAGATGCCATCGACGCATTTAAAGCAAGAAACATTCATGTCACAATGCTAACCGGTGACAACAAAAGAACAGCCGCAGCGATTCAAAAGAAATTGTCGATTCCTTCCATAATCGCTGAAGTAATGCCGGAAGAAAAGGAAAAAGAAGTCAGACGAGTGCAAAAATCGGGTCAAAAAGTCGCTATGATCGGCGACGGTATCAACGACGCACCAGCGCTCGCTGCCGCTGATTTAGGCATTGCGATCGGTGCTGGAAGCGACATTGCGATCGAATCGGCTGATATTGTTTTGATGAAAAGCGATCTATCCGACGCTGTCACTGCAGTTGATTTAAGTAAATCCGTTATAAAAAACATAAAAGAAAATTTATTTTGGGCATTTTTTTATAATACTTTGGGCATACCATTAGCAGCCGGTGTATTTTATACAGCATTTGGATGGAAGCTAAATCCTATGTTTGCAGCTGCTGCAATGAGTTTGAGCTCAGTTTGTGTTGTATTAAACGCTTTGCGACTAAAATTCTTCCGTCCGGCTCACGCGACACCGAAAGCCCAATTTCAAAAAACATCTCAGAAGCAAGGAGAAGATGTCATGATAAAAATAATGACGATCGATGGTATGAGCTGTGAACACTGTTCTACAAGTGTTGAGAAATCACTCAATGCAATCGACGGTGTACAGGCTTCTGTAAACTTAGAAAAAAAATCAGCTTCAATTCGTTCAAAAAAAGAAATTTCAGACGATGAACTGATCAAAGCTGTTACAGACTGTGGATACAGCGTTCGATCCATCCACGAAGAAAAACAGTCAAAAGGAGAATAAAAACTCTATTCTTGATTAAATCAACAAAAGGTCCACTGCTGCAAAGCGTTTGCAACAGTGGGCCTTTTTCTATCCATCTTAAAATAATTAGTTTTCTTTTGATTTTCTAAGCAGTGATCCCCTCGGTATAAAACTATCAGTCGGAATCCATAGCTTCTGCATCGCGTGCGGCGCGCGATCAACTGCATTTCCCCATTCATCATACATCTGTTTCACTGTAATTTCAAATGGCTCTCCTTTTGGCGGTAATACATCTAATTTATCACCTATAAAGAAACGGTTTCTCTGAGAAATCTCTGTCATATCCCGGCTAGCGCCATCACAAACAGCGACGACCTCGTACTGGCGAATATACCCTCCATTTTGATAAACCTGTCCCGGCTCTTCCCCAAAGAAAAATCCTGTGCTGTATTCTCTGTGGCTGACCTTATCCATCTCTTTTAAAATCCACGGTTTTAACCTGTAATTCTCTCCTAACGCTTCCAAATCATCGAGCGCATGTCGATACGCGTTAGTAACAACCGCGACATAATAGGCAGATTTCGCCCTCCCCTCGATCTTTAAGCTAGTTATCCCTGCTTCAATTAATTCCGGAATATGCTCAATCATACATAAGTCCTTTGAATTAAAAAAATACGTTCCCTGATCGGTTTCTGTAATTGGAAAGTATGCGCCTGGCCTGTTTTCCTCCACCAAGTGATATTTCCATCGGCATGGCTGTGTGCAGTCTCCTCGATTGGCGTCTCTCCTAGTTAAAAAATTCGAGATCAGACATCGGCCTGAAAAAGAAACGCACATCGACCCATGTACAAACGCTTCCAGTTCCAATTCCTTCGGTGTATTTTCCCGAATTCCCTTTATTTCTTCAAGCGAAAGTTCTCTTGCTAAAACAATACGCTTTGCCCCCATCTCATAAAAGGCGTTCGCTGTAACATAATTCACAACCCCCGCCTGTGTTGAAACATGAATAGCAACATTCGGCGTATATTTTTTAATTAGTCCTAGCACACCAATATCCGAGGCGATGAATGCATCTACTCCTGCTTCTTCTGCAAGATTTAAAAACGATGGAAGCCGCTCTATCTCTTGATTACGAGGCAACGTATTACATGTAACGTATACTTTTGCCCCAAAACTATGGGCATACTTTACCGCCTCGTTCAACTCTTCTATTCCGAAATTAGACGGTGATTTTCGCATACCAAATTCCGTCCCAGCGAGATAAACAGCATCTGCTCCAAAGTCGACTGCCGCTTTGAGTCTTTCAAAATCACCTGCCGGAGACAACAGTTCTATCCCAGTTCTTTGATAATCCAAAAAATTCTCTCCTAACTAATAAGTCTCGCCTTGACAACACACCTTTAAGACTATTAGGATAACTGTTATCTCGGCAAGACTTTATAAATTCATTTACTTTAAACCAGCTTTTTCTAAATTACGTTCATGCTCCGATCGGGTCTTTGCATAATACGCTTCACCCTCTGCACTATGGCAGAAATAATAGTAGTTCGTCGATTCCGGATCCAGCGCTGCGTCGATCGCTTCAAGCCCAGGGTTACAAATAGGCCCCGGCGGAAGCCCTTCAATTTGATACGTATTATAGATACTCTTAAAAGTTCCTACAATATTTTTCGGAACTTGTTCTTTGCTCCTATATGGATACCAAACCGTACAGTCCATTCCCAACAAGCCCATACCGTATTCTCCATATTGGTTCACTCCGCCCGCACCTACTGTATCAAGTCGATTGTGAAGCACCGACGAAACTAGATACATATCCTCTGCATTGGCGGCCTCCGCCTGAATAATCGACGCTAAAGTAATTAAGTCTTCCATTGAAATATTTTTATCGGCCGCTCGTTCTTCTACACTTACTTTTTTCTCATATCCTTCTATTTTTTCTTTGATTGTTACCTTCTTTTGGTAGTTAGAAAGTAACCTCCCAACTGTATCCTCCGGATTTTCATCCTTATAGAATTCATATGTGTCGGGAAATAAATATCCTTCCAGTTTATAGTACCGCTTATCTCCATCAGAAGCCGAAGCTAAAAACGAATAATCAGTATCGAATGCATCTGATTTGCACACATCCATAAACTCCTGCGCATTACAAATCCCCTTTTCCTCCAGAAGCTTTGCATATTCCATTGCGTTTTTCCCTTCTGGGATCGTAACTTCTATAATATCAATGCGATTCGACCGTGTTTGTATATAATTGATGATTGCCTCATAATCCATATTTGTTTTAATATCAAATGTACCATGCGAGAAATTTTTTGATGATTTGGTCAATACTGCATATAATTTGAAAAACCCAGTGTCTTCAATGACATTGGCATCTTTCAATATGTTTGTTACTTCTTTTAAATTTGAATCCTTGGGGATTTCAATTGTTACCGTGGTATCTTCTCGTCCAATTGCTAACATATCATTTACCCCAACTAATATAACTCTTGCGAGCATAATCGATACTAAAACGATCATGACGAGCCACACCATTTTAAATAAGCAACTATTTTCGCGTGATTTTTGTTTTTTTCTAATTTTTTCTGCTTTTTTTTCTTCTTTTCGTCTCTTTTTTTGCAATTTGTCATTTTCCATATAATTAGAAGCCGAATTCTGTAAATCAGCATTCATATCATCTTTTAAGTCTTCTGCACAAAAAAATAATGTATCCCCTGGAAGCTCTGATTCCTTTGCAGACTCTTTTTCCGCCTTCTTCCAATCACCTTCTCTCCGGTAATATTCTTGCTTAGCAACCCCAGATTCTGTATCTCTTTGATTGAGCGGTTCAAAGGAACCCCCTCCGGTATCTTTGTTAAAATCGTCGTTCATCCCATATCCTCCTACAGACAAATCAGCCTCTCTATTTCTTATGAAATGGTCTCTTGGAGATTGTTTTGATAGATTGGTCTGTTACCAATAAATTGACCGGTCTATCGAAATACCCATGAGGTAATTCTTCTCTTAGACAATTGCTATAGCAAATTCCAACGGTTATTCCTCCAAACCGTGATAAAAACCTATCATAATATCCTTTTCCATATCCAAGACGGTATCCCTGCCGATCAAATGAAAATCCCGGAACAATACAAAGTCCTTTTGTAAGATTTTTTATTGCCTCACATCTATCTACAATGGGTTCCAATACAGAAAATGCTCCTAACTCTAAATCATCAAGTGATTTAATACGATAAAACTCCATTGTGCATTCTTCTGTATTGCATTTCGGAACCGCAACAATTTTCCTTTGAGAAAGCGCTGTCTCAATTAGCTCGATTGTATTGACCTCAATGGATTTTGAAACATACGTAAAAATAGTTGACTGATTTTTGTACTCCCTTAAAGAGAGCAGTTTCTTTTGTATTTTTTGATCCATCTCATACTTTTTATCTTGATCCATCCCCGATCGGAGCGTTTTATATTTTGCCCTTAAATCAATCTTGAGCGCTTTTATATTGATATTTCTTCTATACATTGTATCGACTTCCTGATTTTTCGAGCAGTCTCTTTATTTAGTATCTGCTCTACAATTTTTAATGCAAATAAAATTGTTACCCCAGCACCTTTTGCAGTAATTATTTTCTGGTCTACGCATACCGGGCCCTCCCAAGGGATCGCTCCCTTTAATTCTTGTTCAAACCCAGGATAACACACAGCTTTTTTCCCTGCAAGTGCCCCTAATTGTCCTAAAACCACGGGTCCGGCACAAATCGCCGCCATATATTTATCATGCTGCATGCAATCTAGGACGGCAGACTTAACGACATCCGACGCCTGCAATCCCGTTACTCCCGGCAGGCCACCCGGCATCACAATGCCGTCAAAATCTTCATTTTGTACTTCTTTATCTTCTAAATCAGCTGCAACCGAAATTCCATGACATCCTGCAACTGTTTTTCCCTGCACGCCAACCGTTTTTACCTGGATACCCGCGCGTCGGAGGATATCAACCGTTGTTAGAGCTTCAATTTCTTCAAATCCATTTGCTAAAAAAACATAAATCATTTTACCAATCCTTAATCAAGAGTTAGTCCCAAATAGGGGACGCTGTCCTTTTGCATTTCAATAAGCAATCCTTTGTCGTCATGAAGCGGCTTGATCATTCCAAAAGGTAGTACCTCTCCTTGTCCTTTAAAATAAGGGGAAGATACTGGCATTCGAAAACGATAACAGACATCCGGAAAAGACCGAAAAATCTCTCCCATCAGTTCAGAAAAACCGCTTCGCTGCACCATAAACTCTGTTATCGTAACTACGCCATTCCAAACAGGACTACAAAGAGCATATCCGTTGTTGCTAAAGATCGTCTTCCCTCTATACACATCGCTTAGCAAGCACGCATATTCGATCGCCTTCTCGTCCCAAATACCCGATCCGTCAAGGTTACCACATATATTAAAGCGCACCTGATACATCTTGTCAAACGAAAATGTGTTTGATTGTTCCTTAGGAGCACCGACATACTTTTTCATCTCTTTCGAAGTAATGGTTACAACACGGGTTGCATACCATTTTTGGTAGCCGCTTTGTTTATAATAATGATACAATCCTTCATTCGCTGGCAACAACACTGAAT
>CAKSKO010000049.1 GCA_934465125.1 uncultured Eubacteriales bacterium | reverse complement strand
CATCCGGTTTTGTAAATTCATCGAAATGCTCCTTTTTCCAATCAAAGTTTCCGCTATCTACAATTACACCACCGAGCGACACCGCATGCCCATCCATATATTTAGAGGTAGAATGCACGACAATATCGGCTCCAAACGCGAATGGCCGACAGTTGACAGGGGTTGGAAACGTATTGTCTACAATCAGTGGCACATGATGCCGATGCGCTACTGTCGCATATAACGAAATATCCGCAACCACCAGCGAAGGATTCGATAAGCTCTCAATAAACACACAGCGAGTATTCTCCTGGAAAGCTGCATCGATCTCTTGTTCTGAAGCATCCGGGGGAAGAAATGTAAAAGCAATTCCGAGTTCTCTTAATGTTTTATAAAAAAGGTTAAATGTTCCTCCATAGATAGAACTTCCGCAGACAACATGTCCGCCACTGTGGCATATATTAGTAATAGAAATAAGAGAAGCCGCTTGACCAGAAGAAGTCATCATCGCTCCAACTCCACCTTCAAGCGCTGCAATCTTCTTTTCAACTGCATCGACCGTAGGATTGGAAAGTCTTGTATAAAAAAATCCTTCCTCTTCTAAATTAAAAAGACGGCTAAGCATTTCCGAGGAATCATATTGAAAGGTTGTACTCTGCGCAATTGGTACCACCCTCGGCTCCCCATTTTTCGGATGATATCCCTCTTGGATACATTTCGTATTCATATGGTATGTATTCATATGTTCTCCTTTCAAATTTCATTCTATTATTGTAATCCTTCGCTATGTGGAAAGAAACAAAGCCATAGGATATAAGAGTCTATTTTAATTGAGTAGCAAGAGGTGTTAGAACAACCCTTTTACCAACGCCGCAACAAAGTCGATCCCCGCAACAACCGCCCAAACTGTCACAATAAATAATACAATTGAGATCACACGCCAAAAGAGGCGGCTTTTCGTGCTCATCTCCTCTTCATCCTTTTGAATTAATTCTTTCGTCTTTTCTGTCTCTTGGCTCTGCTCTTTTATTTCAAAAGGCGGTTCCAGCACTCCAATTCCTATAAGCGTATCTCTCGCTTTTTCCAGCGTTTCATATAAGACATATAAATTCACAACCGCATCGTTTTTCCCTGTTAACGCATCGGCGGAGCGCTCCTTTTTTTTGAAACGCTCCACAAATGGGATGTGTTCATCCTCGAGTGCCGCTCTAATCCGGTCCAGATCAAACCCATATGAGTCAATTAAAAACACCGGATCCTGTTTCCCGACCTGAGATTTTAATCTCCCCTTACAAAAAGGACCCTGTTCGTCTTCCTTTTCACACACTCTCTGGCATTTCGGACAATACCTCATGTTATTTGCTCCTTTTGTTTTTTCTTATCATATCATATTCTTCTTCTATAAAAAACTGCTACGCTAGAAAATCAGCGAAAAATCGGTTGAATTTGCTGTCCGCTCAGTGCGGCTTCGACCGTTGGAAGTACCAGATCAAAGTGAGCAACGAGAGAATTGGGTTTTTTCTTTGGATCGTCCTGCGAGAGTGGTACAAAGTAAATGTGCTTGACATTCAAAAGTTTTCCTATATTCTGCGCAGAAGCCCCGAGCGCGTCATTTGTCGCCAGAGTAATCACAAGCGGCCGCTGCACTCTCAAGTGTGATTTCGCTGCCATAGTCACAGAGGTATCTGTAATTCCGCAGCTTAATTTCCCCAATGTATTCCCAGTACACGGGGCGATTAGCATCACATCCGCCATTTTTTTAGGACCAATCGGTTCCGCGTCTACTATTGTTTTAATAATCTTTTTATTGCAGATATCTTCTACCTCCCAGATAATATCTTCCGCTTTCCCGAACCTCGTATCAACTGAACAAGCAATCGGCGACATGATTGGCAGAATATCATACCCAGCACCTACAAGAATTCTCATCTGCTCGATTGCTTTAGAAAAAGTACAAAATGATCCACACATTGCAAATCCTACCGTCGCGCCGCTCATTCGTCATCCTCCTCGATCATATTATAAATAGTGAATTTCGTAATTTCCCCCGCTGCTTTTGGTGCAACCTTTCCCGGAAGAGAAAGTGCCTGAATTGATTTGATTCCCATTCTCTGCGCCGCTTCAAAATCTACCCCTCCCGGAACGGAAGCCAAATCGATGATTAAAGAATCCTCTGCCGAAAGCGCCAGAGTATGTGCATCAAAGGTCATTGCCGGAATGGTATTAAAAATCAAGTCATATCCCTTTGTTTCAGAAATTTTCGAGGTCTTAACCGCCTGATACCCTAGCGATTCTATCCATGCAAGATCCTTTGGCTTGCGAGCGCTCACTGTCACTTTTGCTCCTAAACCTTCGAGCATACTTGAAAGAACTTTTCCAATTCTTCCAAACCCTGCTACCAGACATTTGGATCCGTTAATTGTTCCATAATATTCTCTCATCGCAATTTCGATTGCGCCCTCAGCAGTTGGAACTGCATTTTTTACCATATATTCTTCTCGTTCAAAATAATCATAAAGTTCGATCTCTTCCCATATTTCACTCGTTTGATATAATTTTGACGCCATTCCACAATATACTTTTTTCCCTTTCATTTTTTCTGCAATCTGATCGTTTAAAATAATCTTTGTCTCTGAAAAAGGAGCATTCAGCGTAATATAATCTTTCGTAACAGGCAGCGGTAAAATAATATAATCGCTGTTTAATATGACATCGTTTACCGTAGCCTTGATAATCCCATTATAAAAATTAATTTTTTCAAACCCCGCTACATACACATTGTATCCGTCTTCTGAAATAGACTCCGCTAATGCTATTTGCCGTTTGTCCCCTCCAATTATTCCAAAACTATTTATATGAATCATAAAGTTTACCCCCATTGCTAAATGCTACATTATATAGTATGGGCATGCTGAAGACAATGTGCTTTTTAGGGACAACTTGTAAAAAAGAAGAAATTTTCTTTTTTTGAAAACTCTTTGTAAAAAACTGTTTATTATCCGCCACAAATACAATATAATATATAATATCTTATTTTATTGTAAGGAGTGCACCAGATTGAATTATCACGATATTTTAGATAAAGTAAAAAAGATCCATTTTGTGGGAATTGGCGGATCGGGAATGTGTCCGATGGCAGAAATCTTAAAGGCCAAAGGTTTCCTTTTAACTGGTTCGGACATCTATGAATCGGATACCCTTCAGAGAATCAGAGAGATGGGGATTCCTGTTGAATTAGGTCATAAAAAGGAAAACATAAAAGATGCAGAACTCGTCGTATACTCTGCCGCTGTCAAGCAGGATAATCCGGAACTTGTTTTTGCAAGAGAAAAAAACATCCCTGTCATCGAACGATCTGTAATGCTTGGAATCATTACAAGACGATATCAGTCTTTCGTCGCTGTTTCAGGAACGCACGGAAAAACCAGCACCACCGCGATGCTGACTCAGATTTTAATAAATGGAAAAATGGATCCCACAGCAATCATCGGCGGAAAACTTCCAACAATTGGCGGAAACAGCCGGGTAGGGAATTCTCAATTGATGATTTGCGAGGCTTGTGAATATGTCGATACCTTTTTGGAACTCACCCCTTCAGTTTCTGTCATCTTAAATATTGATGCGGATCATCTGGATTATTTTAAAACGCTTGAAAATATTAAGAAATCGTTTCATAAGTTTGCAGGACAAACAAAAAAAGCTTTGGTGGTTAATGGGGATGACAAGAACACAATGGATGCAATTAAGGGAATTGCACTAGAAACTATCACCTTTGGATTTAACAATAAAAATAATTATTACGCTGAAAATATCTCCATTGAACATGGTTTTGAAAGTCATTTTACTCTGATGAAAGAAGGCAAAAAACTCACAGAAATCAAACTAAGGGTCCCAGGCAAGCACAATATTGCAAATGCACTCGCCGCAGCTGCAACTGCTCATTATCTAGGCGCCAATCCTGAGGCAATCGCTTCAGGACTCTCTGAGTTCTGCGGGGTACACAGGCGCTTTGAAATTTTAGGACGTCCTGGCGGCATTGTTGTAGCGGATGATTTTGCTCATCATCCAACTGAACTCAAAGCAGTCCTTAGTTCTGCCACCGCGATGGAATTTCACCGTGTTTTTGCTGTATTTCAGCCACACACCTATTCCCGTACTGCAATGCTTTTAAACGATTTCGCCGATGCTCTTTCTACCGCAGACCAAGTTGTAATCTCAGAAATCTTAGCAGTACGTGAAACAAACACCTACAATATCTCCTCACAAGATCTAGGTGACAAAATAGAAGGCGCCGTTTGTTTGGATACGTTTTCTGAAATCACTGATTATATCGAAGAAAATGCGTTGCCTGGCGATTTGATCCTTACCATCGGCGGAGGAAATGTATACAAATGTGCAAATATGATCTTACAGCGTTTGCAAAAAAAGGCGGCGAAAACAATAACAGCCGCTCAAACATAAAAACAAAAAACGATTCAAGGATATCTTGAATCGTTTTTTGTTGCATACCGATCAGTTTTAATATTCTGCAGTTAACGGATTGATCACACCATATTCTTTTTTATCCAACTCGTTCATATATTTTGTCGCAATTCCTGCTCCAAGAACGATACAATTTTCCGGATCCTCCGCAACGCGTACTTTTAATCTAGTTTTTCTCGCAATCAAATGACCGAACCCATAAAGCTTTGCTGTGCCCCCTGTAAACGTGATGCCGTTTTCATAAACGTCTCCGGCAAGCTCTGGCGGTGCTTCTTCGAGCACATCCTGAATCTCACTTACAATCTGGTTCGCAGAATCAATAATCGCCTCCATCATTTCTTCGGAAGAAAAATCAATCCATTTCGGCATCCCAGTGATGCTGTCCCGCCCCTTGAGTCGGTAAAACTCCTCTTTCTCTTTAGGATATACACATCCGATCGCGATTTTAGCGTCCTCCTCCATTCTATTACCGATCAACCTATTGTATTTTTTTCTAACATACTTGATAATCTGTTCGTCCATTTTGTTGCCGCCAATTTTAATCGACCTCGACACGGCCGCCCCATTGAGCGAAAGAACAGCAATATCGCTCGTTCCTCCCCCAGTATTTACAATCATCTGCCCAGTGGGGTTCTCAAGGTCAATCCCTGCGCCGAGCGCTGCAGCGACTGGTTTTTCAATCAGACAAACCTTTCTAATTCCAACCATACTGATGGTGTTGACAACGGCCCGTTTTTCAACATCGGTGATCTCCCCAGGAACGCAAGCAACTGCCCGCGGCATCACTATTTTACTTGAACTAACTCTCTTTAAAAAATAGTCAAGCATTCCCTCCACTAAATAAAAGTCTGAGATCACCCCACCCTCCAAAGGAAAAATAACTTTGATCCGGTTAGAAGTCCTCCCCACCATCTCATAAGCTCTTCTTCCAACTGCAATGATTCTTTCTGTTTCCAGATCAACCGATACCACAGAGGGTTCACTTAATACAATTCCATGCCCCTCAATATATATTCTCGTCTTCGACGTTCCCAAACTAATTGCAATATCTGTACTCAAAGCGGTTTGCTCCTCCTTTTGCATTCGTTTCCTTGATTGATTTATTATATGCGATTTTTTATCTTCATTCAATAGAATAAAAACTCAAAAATTATCTTTTTATAAAAATTTGTCCTTTCTGAAAAAATTAAAAAATATTTATACCCCCATTCACTTTTCTTACGATAATCCCCTTTCAGCACAGTCTTAAAATGCACTCGCAAGCGCTAAACAACAAACTTCCTTTGCCCCAGACTGATACAATACTTTCGCACATTCCTTAAGCGTGTTTCCCGTTGTTACAACATCATCACATAACAGAATCCTCTGATTTTCTATTTTACAGGCATTCTTTGGCGAATAAACTCCAATCACGTTTTTCTCTCTTTCCTCCACAGAAAGCTTATGTTGTTCTAAATTATGCTTCTTCTTGCACAAAAGCACCTGATATGAGATTCCTAATAGATCTCCTGTTTCTTTTGCCAAAAGCTCTGCTTGATTATATCCCCTGCTGATTCTTCTTCTCAAAGAAAGCGGAACACTCGTAATGACGTCGAATAAACAGTCCTCTAATTGATCTGTTACACATTCAGCCATTTTTATCGCAAGCTGAGGCGCATAAACCTTGTATCCGCGGAACTTAAATCTCCAAATTGCTTCAATTACCCTATCACGGTATAAAAGCGGCGCGACACAAATGATTGGTTTATCCTGTACTGTTTGTCCGATCGTCCTGTTATAAAATTTCTTTGGAACAACAATGCTGCACTGTTTACAAAACGGCTCACCATGTTCAATCAGGCAATTGCAGTAGGGACATCTCACCGGATAAAATAAATTCGAAATTTGTTTGAACACCCTCGATCTGTTCACTCGTCTCTCTCCCTTGATAAAAAGTGATATAACCCAGAATATCGTTTTGCTTTTCGGTCATTTTCCACCATTCTTTTGACCGTATCCCTTGTTCCAACCATAATAAGCATTGTTTTTGCTCTTGTTACCGCAGTGTATAACAAATTCCTGTAGTAAAGCTGCGGTGCGCCATAAAACATCGGCATTACCACCGCCTCAAATTCATTGCCCTGACTTTTATGTACTGTAATCGCATATGCCAGCTCCAGATCAGACGCGCTTTCCATTTCATACACTGCCGTTTTGTCATCGAACTGTACAGTCAACGTCGAAGCAACACGGTCAATCTCCAATAGTATTCCTACATCCCCGTTAAAAACACCTTCTCCGACTGTTCCGTCTTCCTTCGCCCAGGGAATATCGTAATTATTCTTGATCTGCATCACCTTATCTCCCTCGCGAAAAAAGGTACTCCCTATGCTAATCTCTTTTTTTGATTCCGAATAGGGATTGATCGCCTTTTGGAGCGCTTCGTTCATCTGAATGGTTCCGAGTTCTCCCTTTTTGCCCGGGCAAAGCACCTGGATATCAAACAGTGGAGAGTAACCGTAGCTGGCTGGCAGTCGTTTTGTGAGCAATTCAACAATTGTCATGCTGATGATGGTCGGATCAAATCGGTCAAGAAAAAAAAAGTCGTTGTCTTTTACTGATAATTCCGGCATTTCACCATTTACGATTCTGTGTGCATTCGTTACAATCAAGCTTTTCATTGACTGCCGAAAAATCTCCGTCAGCTGTACAATAGGCAAAACTCCAGAATGAACAAGATCCCCCAGAACATTTCCTGCACCAACAGAGGGAAGCTGATCGGAATCTCCGACCAAAATCAGTCTGCATCCGAGTGGCAACGCACGCAGCACCCCTTCAAACAGTACCGCGTCGATCATGGAAAGCTCGTCTAAAATTAAAGCGTCGCACTCAAGCAAATTTTTTTCATTTCTTTTAAAAGAAGGTTTATCCGATTCGTCCCACTCAACTTCGAGCATTCGGTGGATTGTTTTCGCCTCTCGATTCGTCACCTCCGACATCCTCTGCGCAGCCCGGCCCGTTGGCGCCGCTAAAAACACTTTCTCACCTTTTGTTTCAAGAATGTTCATAATTGCGCTTAAGGTTGTTGTCTTTCCGGTTCCTGGGCCTCCGGTTAAAACCAGCATTCCTTTTTTTAAGGCATCTGCAATCGCTTTTTTTTGTAAAGACGCATACTCTATTCCACTTTGCCATTCTATCGTTGCAATCTGCTGATCGACTCCAACAATCGGCTGCGCAGGGAATCTGAGCATCATAGATAGCCGCGACGCCGTATATGTTTCCGAGCGGTACAGCTCCGGAGTAAAGAGAAACTCCTTGTCGGAAAAAACGTCGCTTTGAAGCACTTTTTCTTCCTTTAATGTGTCGAGCACTTCTTGTGCATAGTCTTTTGGAATTCTCAAGAACTGAACTGCCGCGTCCAAAAACTTATCCTCCGGTAAACAGGTGTGCCCGTTTCTCATATTATGACGCAAAATATAAAGAAGCGCAGCCCTGACTCGCAAAACATCATCTGCCGGACGCTGCATCGATGAAGCAATCCCATCGGCGCGGTCAAACCCAATTCCAATCGGTTCCTCGCAGATGATATATGGATTTTCTTTCACTATCTCGAGCGACTGAG
>CAKSKO010000048.1 GCA_934465125.1 uncultured Eubacteriales bacterium | reverse complement strand
TGTTTTCGCCGCGTGTGGCAGAGTGAACGGTTTCGGCAGTGCCTATCGCTGCAAGGTCGCCGTCTCCTTGATATGTAAAAACGACTCCCTCGGGCAAAGAACGCTTCAGTCCTGTCGCAACAGCCGGCGCTCTGCCGTGCGGCGCCTGCACCATATCGCAGGTAAAGTAATCATAATTCATTACAGAACAGCCAACCGATGCAACACCAACCGTCTTCCCTTCTACACCTAACTCATCAAGAACCTCTCCAACCAAGCGGTGTACGATTCCATGTGTACATCCTGGGCAATAATGCAGCGGCGCGTCTGAAATCGATTTAGGCTTTTGAAACACAACTGACATTATAAAACACCTCCTGCTGTCTTTTTAATCTCCTCTAAAATTTCACGAGGTGCTGGGATGATTCCTCCTGTTCTACCATAGAAGAAAACCGGTTTTTTTCCGCCAACTGCCAAACGGACATCATCAACCATTTGTCCCATACACATTTCTACTGTTAAGAACGCTTTCGCGGTTTCTGCCGCTTCTTTGATCGTATCTTTCGGAAACGGCCAAAGAGTGATCGGACGAATCATTCCTACCTTATACCCTTGGCTTCGAGCGTCGTCAACAGCACTCCTCGACGCCCTCGACGACGCTCCATACGCTACGATCACGATTTCTGCATCCTCAACGAGATATCGTTCCGCCATCTGTTCTTTCTCTTCAATCATTCGATAACGCTCAAACCGCTGTTTAACAAGTTCCTCGAGTGCCTGCGGCGTTAAATGCAGTGAACTGATCACATTATGTGGCCGCTTATTTTGATGACCATTTGTTGCCCAAGGCTTTTCTCTGTTTTGATCCCCTTCTGCTAGTTTGATCGAAACCGGTTCCATCATTTGTCCTAACATTCCATCAGCTAAAATCATCGCCGGCATCCGATAATGATCTCCAAGCGTAAATGCCTTCGAAACAAGGTCAACAATCTCCTGAACCGTCGAAGGTGCAAACACTAAAATCTGAAAGTCTCCGTGTCCTGTCGCTTTTGTCGCCTGCCAGTAATCGGCCTGAGACGGTTGAATTCCACCCAAGCCCGGGCCTCCGCGCTGTACATTAATAATTAGCGCCGGCAAGTCAGACCCCGCCATATAAGAAATCGCCTCTGATTTTAAACTGATACCCGGAGAAGACGATGATGTCATCGCCCGCATCCCTGCAGCCGAGGCTCCCAGTACCATATTCGCAGCCGCTATTTCTGATTCTGCTTGTAAATAGGTTCCGCCGATCTTTGGCATCCTCTTTGCCATATATGCTGCAAGTTCTGTCTGCGGGGTGATCGGATACCCAAAGAAATGCCTGCACCCCGCTTGAATCGCAGCTTCGGCAAGCGCTTCATTTCCCTTCATTAAAACTCGTTCTGCCAAACCCTTCTCACTCCTTCTCTACTGTGATCGCCATATCAGGACACATCATCGCACAAAAAGCACATCCAATACATTTAGATGCTTCTAAAAGTTCTGCTGGGCGATACCCCTTTTTATTGATTTTTAATTTTGAGAGCGCAATAATTTTTTTCGGGCATGCGTTTACACAAAGCCCGCAGCCCTTGCAAGTGTCTTCTTGAACAATAATTTTCGACATTATTAGGAGCATAGTGCATCATCTCAGTCGTCAAGTCGGAACAAAACGCACACTGCTCTACCCACCTTTCTTATTGTTATTATTATAAATCGATTTCTTTTTTATTTAGTAATCTCCCAAGGGGGGGTAACATAAATATCTAGAAAAAAGAAATCCTTTCTTTGGCCTTTTAACTCTTTTTCTAAAAAATGCGGCGCTGTATGAAAACAACAGGGAAGCTCTGATTTCTTCGATACTTCTTCTGCAAAATCGATTGATCGTAAGATATCGCTTGTCGTCGTCAGTTTTTGTAGGTGAGAATTATTAATAATCCCTGTTGCCTGAATCCGTGAGGCACGTTCGATTTCTCTTAAATGAAAAACTGCCCTCTCAGCAGTTGCAGATTCAATTCTATTTTGATTGATAACATACAGCATTGAGTAAGACGATAGAGAGTTTATCTCTTCCGAAAACCTACCCAACACCGTTGCGCCCACATCATCTCCGCCCACATCAACTATCACATACTCCTCTTCCGGTACCGAAAAAATGGAATACATCTCCGCCGGAAGCGAAGGCACATCCAGATTGGAATGTGCATAAGTTGGGGCAATCAAATGAATATCATAACGATCCAGCAGTTTTTTATAATCAGAAGATCTAAAATATGGATTTACAATATCACAATCGACCACATAGACTCTTTTCCCCTGCTTTGAAAGTGCTACCGCTAAATTCAAAGAAAGGTTCGTCTTGCCACAGCCATAATGTCCGCAAACAATAGTAAACCGATCGATTCCCGGCAAAAAATTTGCTACAGCAGTTCCTGCTACCTTCTTAAACATAAGCTCTGACATAGTTAGAAAACACCCCACACATCAACTCGTGTCCTTTTTGATTCAAATGGATTCCATCAACACAAAGATAATCCTTAAACCCACGTTCCGCCAAAAACGGTCCGCGGACATCGATCAACGGTAGACAATTCGTATAAGCTATGCGCTCAATCTCCTTAGAGTACCTCTCTTGCTGACGGTAGATCACTTCTTTTTCTTTTAACCAAATCAGAAGATTCTTAGGTTCAACATTTGGTAAATGACTGATCCAATTAAAATATCTCTCTGCATCAATTGGTGGCAAATTCATCAAAACAGGTTTAATGCTGTTTCTTATCAGCGACTCAATCATTTCAATCATCGTTTGTGAAAAGCTTGCAAGCGGCGTATGCGGAATATGCTCCTTCATCGGGTCTTTTGATACCTCTACCCAATTAAAGTCACAGTCATTCCCACCAAATTCTAATAAAGCTACATCGGAATGAAACCCCTTCGATAACGAACTCTTCAAATTTTGAAGCGCTTTTGGTGCAGTGCATCCAAATCTTGAATTATTTTTAATCGTGATCGGAAATAATTTTCCAAACAAATTTACACAACACTGCTTTAACGGACGGTATTTTCCATTCTCTTCATCAAATACAATTCCCTTTAGAAGAGAATCCCCCCAAATGCCAATATTTTTTATCGGGTTCATTCTATCACCTCTTTCCTTCTCTAGGCCCTGCTTCTAGGCGTCTGGATTAAATTGTCGTTTGTATTTACTCGACTTTTCTTTTCTGCGTTTATCCAACAGAATACTATGACGTTTAATGACTTCCATCTATAAACTATACTTCTTATTTATTAAGAGAATATGAAGGAAAAATTGCCCTATCTGCAGGAATATTGCAAAGATTAATCTGAATTTGTTTTCTTTATTTTGTTACATCCATAATAATATTAAAACAAATAGCCTTGCAATACAATCTTTTTTTACGTATAATAAAACAAATTATAGCAATGGAGTGAACTGCTTGGATTCAATTGTCAAATCGTTAGTCGATATCCTAGATAATACATTAGGACCCAATATCATTGTTTTTCTAATTTCAATGTTACCCATTTTGGAACTCAGAGGCGGAATTTTGGCTGCCAGTTTGCTCGGGGTGAATTGGCAAGTGGCGCTTCCTATCTGCATTGCTGGCACTCTGGTTCCAATACCCTTTATTTTCTTGTTCATCCGAAAGTTATTTGAACTGATGAAAAATACTCGCTTTGTAAAATTCATTGATAAACTGGAAACAAAACTTGAAAAGAAAAGTAAATCCATCACAAAGTATAAACGATTTGGTCTGTTTCTTTTTATTGCGATTCCACTTCCCGGAACCGGTGCATGGACAGGCGCTATGATTGCCGCCTTGATGAATCTTCCGCTCAAGGATTCTATCATTTCCATTATTTTAGGGACCGTCACTGCAGGACTTATTATGTCTATCCTATCTTATGGTGTATTAGGATTGTTTATGTAGCTGATATTTTGCTGTGCATTTGAGGACAGGCCTTTGTCTGTCCTTTTTAGTTTTTATAATAACTAACCGTTAAAAAGGAGTGGTAGCAATTGCGAAAACAACGGAAATTTAACATTGCAATCATTGGAGGCGGAGCTGCTGGATTAACCGCCGCAATTGCAGCTGCCAGACAATGCAAGCAACAGAAAAAGGAATTGGCCATTGTAGTAATTGAAAAAAATCAAAGGGTTGGGAAAAAAATACTTGTAACCGGAAACGGGAAATGTAATATTACAAATCTATCCTTAGCACCCAACCACTACCATAGTAATGAACAATCATTCCCTTCTTCAATCATATCACGTTTTCCCCCCTTATTCATTCTAGATTTCTTTCAATCGATTGGTCTATTTTGCAAGGAAGATGAAAACGGTAGAATGTATCCATTGAGCAAACAAGCATCTTCTGTTTTAGAATTGCTCCGTTTGGAATTAAAAAAACTTTCTGTTGCAGAACTCTGTGACGTTACCATTACTTCTATTATCAAGAAGAAAAATAAGTTTGTTTTACGATCAGAAAATGAGGAAATTTATGCAGAAAAGATTTTGATTGCAACAGGAGGAAACTCGTTTTTCTCTCCTTATCAGAATGATGGCTACCGCTATTTAAAAGAACTGGGGCACAGTATAACCCCGATTTTTCCAGCACTTGTCCAAATAAAAACAGATCTAAGCCTTGTTCGCGCATTAAAAGGAATGCGTTGCTCATCTAAGGTATCTCTTTTGGCTGATGAAACCGTGATAAAAGAAGCGTATGGGGAACTTCAATTTACAGAAACCGGGCTATCTGGAATCTGCATTTTTGATCTTTCTAGAATTGTTTCCGAGTTTTTCTCCATCGGGAATATTAGCGGAGCTTACTACCGAAATATTCTGATCGCTGTTGATCTTTTACCTGATTTCTCTATTTCTGAAGTTGATACAATAATAAAAGAGCGAGTCCGAGATCACCAAGATTTTCTATTAGAAGATTTTTTTGTAGGTTTGCTTAATAAACGAATCGGGCAAGCATTTTTGAAAGCGCAGGGAATCCAGCCTCTTTCAAGAAAATCTATATCGCTTTCTTCAGATGAAATTAAAAAAATAATTTCTTCTTTAAAAAATTGGTTATTCCAACCGACTGGTACGTTATCTTGGAAAAACGCACAAGTAACTGCTGGAGGTGCAGACACACGTGAATTTCACAAAAATACGTTAGAATCTAAAAAAGTCCCCGGATTATATGCCGCCGGAGAGATTCTCGATGTGGATGCAGACTGTGGAGGATACAACCTTCAATGGGCATGGAGTTCTGGTTATCTAGCAGGGTATTCTATGGTACAAGACAAATAAAGGAGGATATCATGCTTCGACTGCAAAACATCGCAATTCCACTCGATTATACAAACGACACTTTAAAGGCAGAGGCCGCAAAAAAATTAAAAATTCCAGTAAGCCAGATTACAAACATCAGCTTAAACAAACGCTCTGTCGACGCAAGAAAGAAAAATGACGTTCATTTTATTTGTTCTCTTGACGTCACTGTAAAAAAAGAAGAAAAAAAACTGCAAGATGCATGTAAGCGGTTCGTAGTTTCCACTACCCCTTACCACTACCATCTTCCGGAACATAGATCTTTAAGAACACAGCCCGTAATTATCGGAAGTGGTCCTTCCGGATTATTTTCTGCACTCATTTTAGCACAAGCCGGACAAAACCCGATCATTGTCGAGCGCGGTTATGATGTTGATACAAGGGTAAAGGTAGTTTCCGAGTTTTGGAGTAGTGGTAAGCTCGACGAAACCTCTAATGTACAGTTTGGCGAAGGAGGAGCTGGAACGTTCTCTGATGGGAAACTGAATACCGGAACAAAAGACCCTCGATCTAAAAAGGTATTAAAGGAATTTGTTCTAGCCGGCGCTCCAGAAGAAATTTTATATCTAACGAAACCACATATTGGAACAGATAAGCTACGGCCTACCGTTAAGAATCTACGGAAAAAAATTGAATCTTTAGGCGGAACGTTTTTATTTGGAACCAAACTGATAGATTTTATAATCAAAGATCATAAAATAAAAGGGGTTCTGCTGCAAACAGATAGCACAGAATTCACAATTGATACAGATTCTGTTATTTTAGCGATTGGACACAGCGCCCGCGACACATTTTCTATGCTCCTGAAAAGGAATATCCCATTAGAACCAAAAGCATTCTCGGTTGGTGCAAGAATCGAACATCTTCAGGAAAAAATCAGTAAACGCCAATATGGTTCGTTTTGGAACCATCCATCATTGGGGGCGGCCGATTATAAATTAGCGGTGCATTTAAAAAATGGCAGAGGGGTATATACTTTCTGTATGTGTCCTGGGGGGCAAGTGGTAGCTTCCTCTTCAGAAAAGGATACGGTTGTTACTAATGGGATGAGTGAATACAGCAGATCCTGCAAAAATGCAAACAGTGCTCTTTTAGTGGGAATTACCCCGGATGATTTTGGCTCTCAACATCCGCTTGCCGGAATGCAGTTGCAACAATCACTGGAACGAAAAGCGTTTCTTTTGGGCGGAAGCAACTATTATGCTCCTATCCAGCGGGTTGAAGATTTCTTAAACGGCCGCATCACCTCTCATCTAGGAGAAGTTTCTCCTAGTTATTTGCCGGGAGTAAACTTTTCTAATCTATCAGATTGTCTACCAGAATTTGTTACTGAATCAATGCAAATGGGAATTTTAGAAATGGATCAGAAACTCCCCGGATTTTATGATCCGGATGCGGTTTTAACCGGAGTGGAAACAAGAAGTTCTTCCCCCATTCGAATTCTCAGGAATGAGAGATGTGAATCTATTTTGATTTCTGGACTATACCCTTGTGGAGAAGGCGCGGGGTATGCAGGAGGGATTATTTCCGCAGCGGTCGATGGAATCCGCTGTGCCGAGCATCTTTTAAAAAGTTCCATAGCGAAAAACGCTTTGTCATAATATTATCCATCAAGATATGAATAAATATTTTAATAAACTAAAACAAAAAAATGACGCTTCCTAGCAACAGGAAAACGTCATTTTTTTGTTTTAGTCGTTTCGCATCAACTGTTCTGCAAACTGATATAAATCGTCTGCAGAATGAAAACTTTCTGCATGTTGATTAATTTCGCCTCTTACTTCATCTGGAAGCGACATAAAATAATGATTTAAATCCAAATCTTCTGCCATAAGCATTTGCAGCCCTAAAGGGCTTCCAGGATAAAATCCATCACTCATAATTTATCACCCCGGGTATTATTCTGATCAAAACCGTAGCATTTACGTTCTGTAATATATGGAAATAAACCTATTCGCTTCTGTTTTGTTTCATGCTATTATGACTTTTCATCCATCCTACACAAGGGCTGGTTTTTAATAACCTGATATAATGATTTGATTCCCTGAATACATGGTCGGCAAGCAATGGAAGGATAATCGATTGAATTTTGCATTGATCGATTCCTTCTGTTCCCGCTTTTTTAAACTCCTGAAACGCCAATGTTGTCTCAAACGTATCTTCTGCTAGATCGCATATCTTTTCTTCGCTGATTCCTTGTGTTTTCTTTAACAAACTCTCATATTCATTTGCAAACTGATTTGCAGTTTCAATTAATTGGTCTTCGGATGGGTCCAGCAGCCCGCGAATAAAAAGAGCATGCTCCATCATAATTTGATTCCAAAACAATTCAACTTGGTAGAAATTTTTACTGTCGATATCCTTCCCGTTTTCAAGCGCTGTTACATAGGAAAGATATAAGTTTGCCTCTCTAATAATATGTTTTATCAACAAAGGATAATTTACTGTGAATAAAGTGCAGGATAACATTCCATTTAAAACTTTTGTCTTTAATTGAATCAATCCAGTAATCAAACGCTTTGCTTTCATATTAATTCGTTTTACGGATCGAACTGATTCTTCAGGGATATATGGATAGTTTTCACTATAAAGAGACTGTTCTAGAACTGTAATATTTTTATTGATTGCAATCCCCGTAAAATTTTGCGTTTTTTGTTCTGTAGTCAATGTATAAGGAGTAAAAATTTCTCCTGATTCGAGCACCATCGGACGAATAATCCCATTGCTTAACTTTACAACCT
>CAKSKO010000047.1 GCA_934465125.1 uncultured Eubacteriales bacterium | reverse complement strand
TAATTTGGGGCAAATGAAGCAAAGTATGGAAGCAGAAAAAAAGAAGATAAGTTGTGAGAAACCCTAGGAAAGTGCCGCATAGCAGGGAGAAAAGCAAAGAGAAAGGTTGGCTATAAATTATTTTTTGCATCAAGGCTCCTTTTCCTTGATTTTTTTTAAAACTAGTATGATAGCTTTTCGATTTTAGAAAAAACTGATAGGAGAAAAAAGAGAAAAAGAAACAAATCACAGAGGCTATTCCGAGCAATCCAGTTAAAAAAACTCCCATCAAAAAGAGAAATTGCTGATCAGACTGCAGCAGAAGTGTAAGTTCGGGAAGAGAGAGAATGGTGCAAAAGAGATAAAAAACCGAGAAACTAAGAGTAAACACCACATAAGTAAAGATAAGATGGGATTGTTTCGGATTTACTTGAAAGGCAGAAAGTGAGTGAGTCATTGTTTTTCCTCCTAAAGTGAAAAATATTCTAATTGTTTATTGTGATTCAGTTAACAATCATTTACAAATTGTGGGTTTTGTGATACGATAAAAGAGCCTACTTCGAAGGGTATCCTGAGAAGGTGGTAAAATCATATAATCGTTCTGCATAGGAGGGTTTGTCCCAAATAAAAAGGCGTGATTGCAAGAGCATGAAATAGTATCTCTGCGCCTTTTTTGGTGCAGAGATTTTTTTAAGGAGAAAGAGATGGAAGAAAGAATTGCTTTGATTGGGATTATTGTAGAAGATGGTGAAACACCGGAGAGGTTAAATCGAATTTTACATGAGTACAAAAATCATATTATTGGTAGGATGGGGCTTCCCTATCCGGAAAAGAACGTCTCGGTCATCAGTATCGTGGTTTGTGCTGAAAATAATGTAATTAGTGCACTGTCTGGAAAGCTCGGGATGATCAAAGGAGTCCAAGTCAAGACGATTTACTCACAGCTAAAACGGGATGAAAGTAATAAAAATGGATAAAACGGTCAATGGATTGGAAAAAATCTTAAAAAGCGGAGATTTCGAGAATATTTATCGGGAAGCAGATCGCATTCGCAGAGAAAATAAAGGTGATGTCATCCATATTCGCGCTATTTTGGAGTTTTCAAACTATTGTAAACGGCAATGTCTATATTGCGGACTCAACTGCAAAAATAGCAATATCACACGATTTCGGATTCCACCGGAAGAAATGATACAGACTGCTAAAGAAGCAGCCAGGGTGGGATATCGTACGATTGTTTTGCAGTCGGGCGAGGATCGGTGGTATACATCGTCTATTCTAGGAGAAATTGTCAAAGAAATCAAGAAAACGGGTATGAAGATTACGTTGAGTTGCGGAGAACTTTCGTTTGACGAATATGCTTTTTTAAAAAGCTGTGGAGCGGACCGGTATCTGTTAAAACATGAAACATCAGATGAAACGCTCTATGAAGAGCTGCATCCATGTGGAACATTTTACAATCGTATTAATTGTTTAAAACAGTTAAAAACACTCGGATATCGAATCGGGAGCGGTTTTATGATTGGGCTACCAGGTCAGACATTCAAGACAATCGCAAAAGATATTCTACTGTTAAAAGAGCTTTCCTGCGATATGGCGGGAATCGGACCGTTTCTTCCACATCAGGATACGCTTTTAAGAAAAATTCCTCCCGGAAGTGCCGAATTTACAAAGCGCGCGGTGGCGCTTACGAGAATTTTGCTTCCTAATATTGATCTTCCGGCAACAACTTCATTGGGGGTTCTTAACCAAGAACAAAAAGCATCGATTTTTTCATGCGGGGCCAATGTTATCATGAAGAAGGTAACTCCAGACCATTATAAGCATCTATATGAAATTTATCCGTCGAAGATGGGGAAGACCGATATCAAAGTAGAAAGACAGTTATTAGAAAAAGAAATCAAAGCATTGGGAAAAATACCACTTTAGAAAGAAGTGTAGCAATATGTATCAAGTAACATCAAAGAAAGCAACAGAATTTATTGACGATAATGAAATTTTAGAAACGATCAAGTATGCACATGCACATCAAAATAATCGCTTGCTAATTGATCAGATTTTAAAAAAAGCAGAGCAATGTAAGGGACTTACGCACCGTGAAGCTGCTGTGCTACTATTTTGTGATCTTGCTGATCAGAACCAGAGGATATATGAATTAGCAAAAGAAATCAAAAAGAAGTTTTATGGAAACCGTATAGTGATGTTTGCGCCACTGTATCTTTCAAATTATTGTGTCAACAGTTGTACGTATTGTCCATATCATTTTCAGAACAAGCATATCGCAAGAAAAAAACTTTCTTATGAGGAAATTGAAAAAGAAGTTATCGCCTTGCAGGATATGGGACATAAGAGGCTGGCACTTGAAACGGGAGAAGATCCGCAGCATTGCCCGATTGAATATGTTTTAAAAAGTATTGAAACTATTTACGCAATCAAACATAAGAATGGTGCGATTCGAAGAGTCAACGTCAATATTGCAGCGACGACAGTAGAAAATTATAGAAAACTCAAAGAAGCTGGAATCGGAACCTACATTTTGTTTCAGGAGACCTATCATAAAAAAACCTATGAAACGCTCCATCCGACCGGACCGAAACACAATTACGACTACCATACAGAAGCGATGGATCGCGCAATGGAGGGTGGAATCGACGATGTAGGGCTTGGTGTTTTATTTGGTTTGTATCAATATCCATACGATTTTATCGGGCTTTTGATGCATGCAGAACATTTAGAGGCGACAATGGGAGTTGGCCCTCATACAATTAGCGTCCCTAGGATTCGTCCGGCTGATGACATTTCTCCTGAAGATTTTCAAAATGCCGTCACCGATCAAGTATTTGAGAAAATAGTTGCCTTGCTTCGTATTACTGTTCCGTATACAGGGCTGATTGTATCGACACGCGAAACAGAAGCTTCCAGAGAAAAAGTTTTGGAACTTGGGATTTCACAATTAAGCGGGGGCTCTTGTACAAGTGTTGGCGGATATGCAGAAAACGAAAAAGAAAATTCTGCACAGTTTGAACTCAGCGATACGAGAACTCTTGATGAAATTGTTGACTGGCTGCTAAAACTCGGATATATTCCAAGCTTTTGTACCGCATGCTACAGAGAAGGCAGAACAGGAGACCGCTTTATGAAGCTTGTGAAATCCGGTCAGATCGCAAATTGCTGCCAGCCAAATGCGATTATGACGTTAAAGGAGTATTTGGAAGATTATGCGTCAATTCAAACGAAGCGAGATGGAGAACGGGTGATAAAAGAAGAACTAGAGAAGATTCCAAATCAAAATGTAAAACAAATTGCTCATGAACATTTATCGGAACTTAGCGAAGGAAAACGGGATTTTAGATTTTAGGAATCCTTTTAATAAAATAAAAAATAATTATATCATAGAATTTTGTATATAAGTGAGGAAAACAGATGGGATTAAACGATACGCCGAAATCGGATCGAATTCATATTGGAATTTTTGGCAAGCGTAACAGTGGGAAATCTTCACTGATCAACGCGTTAACGGGTCAACAGACTGCGATTGTGTCAGATATTGCGGGGACGACAACAGATCCCGTATATCAGTCGATGGAAATCTATGGGATTGGTCCTTGTGTTTTAATCGATACAGCAGGATTTGACGATATTGGTGCGCTAGGCAGTATGCGGGTAGAACAAGCGAAAAAAGTTGTCGAAAAAACAGACATCGCTATTTTAGTGTTTTCTGACAAAGAAATTTCCGAGGAAATGGTATGGGCAGAGCAATTAAAAAAAGAAAATATTCCGATTATTGCCGTGATCAATAAATCAGATCTGTTGGAAAATACTTTTGAAATTTCAAAAGTGATTCAAGAAAAGCTGAACCAGGAGCCGGTGGTTGTCAGCGCAGCAAAAAGAGAAGGAATTGAAAAACTTCGAGAAGAATTCAGGAAGGTATCACCTCATAATTATTTAGAGGGAAGGATTACAGCGCATTTAGTAAACCCTGGTGATGTTGTTTTGTTAGTGATGCCGCAGGATATCCAGGCTCCGAAAGGACGACTGATTTTACCCCAGGTACAGACGATCAGGGATTTACTCGATGGGAGGTGTATTGTGGTTAGTATACCACTCTGTGAACTTGAAGCAGCGCTTCAATCGCTTAAAGAACCACCGAATTTAATTATTACGGATTCACAAGTTTTTAGAGAAGTCTATAAAAAGAAACCTAGTACGAGTCGGATTACATCATTTTCTTTTTTATTTGCAGCGTATAAAGGAGATATACAGGAGTTTATAAAAGGAGCTTCTGCTGTTGATACTTTAACAGAGGCGTCTCGGATTTTGATTGCAGAAGCTTGTACACATGTTCCGCTAAAAGAAGATATTGGAAGAGAACAGATTCCGCGAATTTTACGTGAAAGGGTCGGAAAAAATCTAAAAATTGATATTGTTAACGGAAAGGACTTTCCTGATGATCTTATGAAGTATGACCTAATTATCCATTGCGGTGCGTGTATGTTTACAAGAAAGTATGTGCTGACACGGGTAAAACTAGCAAAACAATCAGGAATCCCAATTACAAACTATGGGGTGTTTTTGGCAAAATGTGCAGGAATATTACAATATATTTCTTATTAAAAATATCATAGAAATTTTTATTTTATCTTGGATTGTTACAAGGGTGATCTGCCTACAATTTAGTTATATTTGTGTTTTATGCTAAATATGTGAAAGTATTATAAATTTTTACTTATTTGTTTGACTTTTATTCTATTCGAAGGTGTAGTATAATAGATAAAAATTTTTATTTGGAGGAGAAAAGATGAAGTTTTGCTATTTTGTTCCAACAAAAATATTATTTGGAAAGGGTCAACTTTCTCATTTGTATAAAGAAGAATTTCCGGGTGAGAAGGCATTAATTGTTACCACTTGCGGAGGATCTGTAAAACGCTTTGGATATCTTGAGAGACTGGAAGAGCAGCTTAAGCTAGCCGGTATCGAGTATGAAATTTTTGATAAAATTTTACCCAACCCAATTAAAGATCACGTCATGGAAGGTGCAGCCCTTGCAAAGAAGACCGGATGTGATTTTATTATTGGATTCGGCGGGGGCAGCAGCATTGATGCAGGAAAAGCGATTGCTGTTATGGCCTCAAATGAAGGGGATTATTGGGATTATGTTTCAGGAGGGACGGCAAAGGGAAAACCTGTACCGTGTGATCCTCTACCGATTATTGCCATTACGACAACTGCTGGGACAGGAACCGAGGCGGATCCATGGACAGTGACTACTAATACGCAAACAAATGAAAAAATTGGATTTGGATATGATAAGACTTTTCCAGTGCTGTCTGTTGTTGATCCGGATCTTATGATCACGGTTCCGCCGCATTTAACAGCGTATCAGGGGTTTGATGCGTTATTCCACAGCACGGAAGGTTATATTAACAATACAGCCAATCCAGTAAGCGATATGTTTGCGTTGAAAAGTATCTCTCTAATTGGAAAAAGTTTATCAACAGCAGTCAATGATGGGGGTAATGAAGATGCACGTGCTGATGTTGCACTAGCAAATACTCTTTCAGGGTTTGTAGAAACGCTTTCAGGATGCACTTCAGAGCATTCCATAGAACATGCTTTGAGCGCCTACCATCCAAATCTTCCACATGGTGCGGGGTTAATTATGATTAGCAAAGCATACTATACTTACTTTGCAGAATCAGGGGTATGTAATCAACGGCTGATTGATATGGCCAAGGCGCTTGGCTATACGAATGCCAGCAAACCGATGGACTTTGTTGATGTGTTGTGTGGGCTGCAAAGAGCATGTGGGGTATCTGATTTAAAGATGTCTGATTATGGGATTCAACTCGAAGAAATGCAAAAATATGCAAAAAATGCGCGTGAAGCGATGGGCGGACTTTTCGACAAAGATCCTAAAAAACTTTCAGACGATGACACTTTGTTGATCTTAAAAAATTCATATCGATGAAATAAAAACTGGGAATTTCACCGCGGCGAAATTCCCAGTTTTTTATATAATAGAAATAATTATTGTTTGGTATTAAAAAAATAAAATTGTTAAAACAATAAAAATTTATTTTGATACAAACTTTATTTTGATGATCTATGAAAACACAGTCGAAGAGATTGGAGTTTAAAAATTCATTGACTTTTGTTTAGAAAATGGTTACCTTGATATCATTTTAGTTGGTCTCAAAGATGACACAATTAAAAAGGAAGTCATTCGGCAGGGTTTTCGCGTCAGATGCTATGTGCAGTATCAGAGGAGGTGCGGTCTACTAAAGAATCAAATGGTTTTTTTATTGGCAGGCAAGACCTACCGGCGGGAATGTTAACCCAGATTATTCGGAGTTAAAGGATTGCATCTAATATCTTAGAAAACGGGGAATTACCTCTCTGATTTGTTGTGGAGCTGAAATCCAGCCAGCCAGAAGATGCAAAAATGGTGAAAGAAGCCGGCGTAGACGCTGTATTTGTTAGAAGTACAATTTTAAAATTGCGTGACGACAAGACCGCACTAAAAAAATTGGAGAATTTAAAAAGAGTGCTAACTCTTATATAAAACAAGATCGGCTGAAAAATTCATCAGCCGATCTTGCTTTATATTTTATTTTAGAATATATCTGATATTCCTTTTTATTTTGCACAAACTATTAGTCTGAACTTTATGTTGCAAGACTGAGAAAAAGGAATGAATAAAAATGGAATTACTTCATGTGTTTTTAGCTTCGGTAGGATCGATTGTTGCATTGTTTATCCTAACAAAACTTATGGGAAACCGTGAGATGTCTCAGCTTAGTATGTTCGATTATGTCAACGGCATTACAATTGGGTCTATCGCAGCAGAGATGGCAACATCGCTCGAAGATGACTTTTTAAAACCGCTATTAGCAATGGTTATTTATGCGTTGGCGGCAATATTAATTTCGATTGTTACAAGCAAATCATTGAAGGCACGAAAAATATTAACAGGAAGACCGCTGATCCTTTATGAAAATGGGAAGATCTATAAAAAGAACCTGAAACACGCAAAACTTGATATCAGCGAGCTTTTGACGCAATGCAGAATCAATGGATATTTTGATCTAGCTAATATCCAAACGGCGATTTTAGAGGCAAATGGAAAGATAAGTTTTTTGCCGGTTTCTTTGCAGCGCCCTGCTACTCCATCAGATCTTAATCTCAATCCAACGCAGGAAAAATTAGCAGTAAATGTTATCTTAGACGGGAATCTTCTGAAAAACAATTTAAAGTTTACAGGAAACGATGAAACGTGGCTGAAAAAAGAACTAAAGAAAAAAGGGGTATCCCAGATATCGGACGTCTTTTTAGCAACATGTGACGGAAATAATACGTTGAATGTATATCTGCAAATTGAAGAAGACAAGCACCATGATTTGTTTGAATAACAAAATGAGAAATTTAGGGTTTCAAAGTAAAGATAAAGTGTATGATGATTACAAAGGGAAGCGTATTTTTTACGTTTCTCTTATTAGCTTATTTTTTATAATAGAAAAACAGTCGTTGTCGAAAACCAGCAGAAAGTTTTACAAATTTCGTTAGTATTTTTTCTTTAGTTTTGCACTTTATAAGATCAATTTTTATTTTACAACATGTTTATATTTAATCATTGTTTGCTTGTCGACACGCTGTTTATTTATCAAACTATTGAGATGCTGAAAGTTGCCATCTAATATAAAACAAAAAACGGTACAGTCTTTTCAACTGTACCGCTTGTTTGACGTTTTTAGAGGAAGTTATTCTTCATACGATTCCTTATTTTTTCATAATGTTTTCAACACATGAACGAAGTTCTTCTTCGGAATAAATTTCAACTCCGCTTTGTTTGATTGTTTCTTGGATGTATGCTGGCAAAGACATGAAATATTGGTTAGAATCTAAATTCTTTTTAAAATTAGCACCATTGTTCATTGAATATCACCTCAGGAATAGTTTGTGAAGAAGATAAAAAAAGATAACTGGTAATTTGTATCAATAAAAATTTATTTGTTTTATTTATATTTGAAATGTAGTATTAAAAAAAAGAAATCATATATATAGAAGAAATCTATAGTTTGGAGGTAAAGTTGTGAATCAGATGAAATCTCCTCAAGAAGAGAAAAAAATACAGGTGGCGGAC
>CAKSKO010000046.1 GCA_934465125.1 uncultured Eubacteriales bacterium | reverse complement strand
GATGATGATTGTTGGTGGGATTGCAGTTGCGGTGGTTTTGTTTGCATTGGTTTTTGGAATCATGGTGTTTACGAAATCATGCGGAAGCGGGACGGCTAAAGATGTAGATGTCCCGAACTTTATTGGGATGAAGCTTTCGGATATTCAAAATAACAAAGATTATAAGTTTCAATGGAATGTTACCTCTGTATACGATCCCAACCAGCCTGAAGGAGTCATCATTGACCAGGATCCAAAGAGTTCAACAAAAAAGGTCAAGGAAGACGCTACTATAACGCTCAAGGTTAACAGCTCAGGGGCGCTTGTATCTGTTCCAAATGTTAAGGGGATGACAGAGGAGGCAGCCAAAGCAAAACTACAGGATCTGGGGCTGCAATATGAAGTTTTAAACATTGCTGATGATGAAACAGCGGCAGGAATTGTCAAGAGCAGCGATCCGCAATCGGGGACAAAGGTGACGGCGAAAACAACGGTTAAAATATTTGTAAGCAAAGGTCCATCGGAGAAAAAGATTACTGTACCTGATGTTATCAATAAATCTCTGAGTGCAGCGAGAAATGAATTGGTTGCAAAGGGATTGAAGGTTTCGGATAATATCATTACAGAACAAAGTGAAAAACCAAAAGACACAGTTCTTCGTACCGACCCGCTCCCATCGACAGAGGTGAGTGAGGGGGCTACCATTCAGCTGACAGTAAGTTCCGGAGTGAAAAAAGAGAAGACAAGGGAAATTTATGTGGATCTTCCGTCGGATGTATCGTATGAGGTGACAATGTCAGTTTATATTGATGGTACGCTTGATAGTGAGAAAAAAGTTGTTCCAGCGTATAACAGCACTTATACGTTATATATAACGGGAACTTCTGGAACGAAGACTGTGAATGTGAACCTCGACGGGCAGCAATACCGTGTGTTCGCCGTAAATTTTGATTCCGACAGTGACCCTGTTAAAACAATCTCAAAATATCCGTTTGTTCCAAAACCAGTATCTTCTGAACCAACGCAGTCTTCCTCTGAGTCGAGCGATGAATCGAGTGAGCAATAATGGATCAGTTAAACGGAATTATCTTAAAAGGAATCGGAGGCTTCTATTATGTAGAAGTTTCCGATTCTAAGATTTATGAGTGCAAAGCACGCGGATTATTTCGTAAGAATGGATTGACCCCTTGTGCCGGGGATAGGGTCATTCTTTCTTTACAAAATGACGGATACGCTGCAATTGATCAAATCTTTCCGAGGAGAAATTGCCTTATTAGGCCGCCTGTCTGCAATATCGATCGGCTGTTTATTGTTGTTTCGACGTGTCGTCCATCTCCAAACCAGCTGATAATTGATAAAATGATCGCAACAGCTGTTTATCAGGGAATCGAACCTATTTTGGTGTTCTCCAAGACAGATTTACGAAAAGCGGGCGAATTAGCAGAAATATACCGGCAGTCGGCGATTCAAACCATCGATTTTTCGGCGGTAACCGGTCAGGGATCAGACGAAATAAAGGAAATGCTTATGGGGAAAACCAGTGTTTTTACCGGGAATTCCGGGGTTGGGAAATCATCGCTTTTAAATTGTATTTTGCCAAACTTACAGCTCCAAACAGGGCGGATCAGCCAAAAGCTCGGAAGAGGAAAACATACAACGAGGCAGGTCGAACTTTTTCACATTGAAAAAGATACCTTTGTTGCGGATACGCCGGGCTTTTCGGTGATGGATTTGCAGTGCTACGATGCAATTAGAAAAGAAGAACTCGCGGATTGTTTTTATGAATTTCGGCCGTATCTTGGAACATGTAAATTTACTTCCTGCGCACATCTTTGCGAAAAAGGGTGTGCGGTACTTGACGCGGTTGATAAGGGAAGTATTCATCAAGCGAGGCATCAGAGCTATGTTTTGATGTACCAGGAACTTCAGGAGAAAAATGAATGGGAGAGAAAATGAGGCGATGTGTGATATTGGGTGCAGCTCCGCTTCAGAATGCGCAGGTAGCTTTTAGAAAAATTACAGCGGATGATTTTGTTATTTGTGCGGACGGAGGGCTATTGATAGCGCAAAAAATGGGGATTATACCTGATTTGTTGATTGGAGATTTCGATTCTTTTCAAAAAAAGCTTCCCAATAATATTGAAACCCTTACCTTTTCTTCTGATAAGGATGATACCGATATGATGTGTGCGGTAAAAGAAGGGATCAAAAGAGGGTTTACTGAATTTATTCTTTTAGGTGGGATCGGTGGACGGCTTGATCATACTGTTGCGAATTTTTCTATTTTAGGGTATCTTACAAAAAAAGGATGTAGGGGGATTTTGCTTGATGAACAGCATGAGATATCCGTGTTATCGGCTGGAGCGCATACAATTCTGGGAGAAATAGGACAAACTATTTCTCTGTTTCCATTTGGATCTTTTTCTTGTACGGTTAGCTGTGAGCACCTTTTGTATCCCCTGAAAGGAACAACTCTTTTTATCGATGGGCGGGAAGGACCGATGGGGGTTAGTAACCGACTGTTAGCAGAGAAGGTGGAATTATTTATCCATAAAGGTCTTGTACTTGCAATTTTAGTTAGAGAGTAACACATATTTTACTTTTTTGTATATACTGTAGTAAGACTTGAAATTGTTTTGTTTCTTGTCATTACTTAGGAGCATTGGCGGTGAAATAACATATGTGCTGCTATCGTCAACAGGGGAAACTCGCACTTGTTTTTGGACTGGGACTGACAATTTCATTTTTTTGTCCAGATCGATTTGTCATAACGGTAATTGCTATTGTCTTGATTGTATTGGCAATTGCATTGATGAAATGTTAATCTACTGGAGGTTTTTTACATGAAGGTCGTCGTTGTAAAAAGTCCAAAGCTGTTAGGGTTCTTTTTAAGAAGGATGTTTCATATTAAAAAAGAGGAAATATAAAAATTTTTCCTATCGGCTGCATTGCAGCCGATATTTTTTTGCATAAATGGGACAGGATGAGAATACAAATGGAAATAGAAACGGAAAAAGGAGAGATTACCTTTATGGATTATAGTATGAACAAGGGGACTCTGACTGTCGGTGAAGTCATATTTGACGGATGCCAGGAACAGCCAGTCGATCTGGATTTTAGCTTACCGGATTATTGTCCAGACATTCAGCGTATTTTAAAATGTCAGGTTTGTCCGCAAATTACAATGAAAAATATTTCAGCAGATCGGCTTGATGTAGATGGTTCGGCAATCATCAGATTGTTATATGTTGATTCGGTACAGAATAAAATAAGATGTTTTGAGCATTCGATGCCGTTTTCCTGCTCATTTCAATTAAAGTCTGTTGCGGAGGATGCTGTTGCCACAACAAGAGTAAAGGTAGAATATGTAAATTGCCGGGCGGTCAGTCAGAGGCGACTTGATATTCACGGGGCATTTTCTTTATGCGCAAGGGTGGTAGGAAAATCAAACCAGGAAATCGTTACAGAGGTTGAAGGAAGCGATATTCAACAAAAGAAAAAAAAGACAAAAGCTAGCAATCTTATCGCACTCGGACAGCAGCAGTTTTCCATCAGTGAGGGTTTAGAAATCGGACAGGGAAAACCTCAAATAGAATCGATTATCCGAACAGATGTCGCCGCATTAATACACGATTATAAAACAATCGCAAATAAATTAATCCTAAAAGGGGAAGCGATTATTAGGGTTCTCTATTTGAGTGATATTGATGAAAGTAATCTGGAGACGATGGAATATTCGGTTCCGATCAGCCAAATCCTTGATATTGTCGGAATTGATGACAACTGCATTTGCGACGTTGATCTCGATGTGATGAATCAAGAAGTACAGATTCGTTCAGACGGTGCAGATGAAAATAATCTTCTTAATGCGGATATTAAAATTTCTGCAACAGTTATCGCATATGAAGAGCAAGAGATTGAGCTGGTCACAGATGCTTATTCTACGCAATACGAGTTAAATCTTTCTCATAAGCAGACCGATGTTGAAAGACTACTCGAGGTGGTAACAGATACATATGTGGATAAAAATATGGTAGAACTTTCGGATAAAAATATCTCGAAGATCATTGATATCTGGAATGAGATGTCGTCTGTATCAGCGAAAAGAGAAGGCGGCCAAATCCTCTTTACAGGCAAGCTGAATATTTGCATGCTAGCGCTCGATCAGGATGAAACGCCATTTTATTCTGAAAGAATGATCGACTTTGAGTATGCCCATGATTGGTCAAATAAAGAACAAGACATTGTATGTAAAGCAAATTTTTGTTTGGCTGCGATAACGTACCGAATCGCAGGATCTGATTCTGTTGAAGTAAAAACAGAAATCAACTTGACGGCCGCTGTTTATACAAAAAATAGTTATAAGGCGATCACAGAGATTACAGCAGATGAAGAACGGCCCAAAGCTAGAGATAAAGAAGCAGCACTAACAATTTATTATGCGGATAAAGGAGAAAGCATTTGGGATATCGCCAGAAAGTATTGTACCTCGGTGGAAGCGATTAAGATCGAAAACGATTTATCGGATGATGTTTTAGTGGGTAGGGAAATGCTTTTGATTCCGATGTGATCGGTTTATTATATAAAATCAAATTAAATTTCATGCGCTGCCTGAGGGGGAGGTAAAATGGAAGAAAGAAACATTTATCAGGATATTTCTCAGAGGACCAACGGGGATATTTATATCGGCGTTGTAGGCCCTGTTAGAACTGGGAAATCTACCTTTATCAAACGATTTATGGATACGTTGGTCATCCCAAATATCGAAAGCTCTTTTCAAAAGGAGCGTGCAGTCGATGAACTTCCGCAATCCGCTGCGGGAAGGACCATTATGACAACAGAACCCAAGTTCATTCCGGAGGATGCAGTTGAGGTTACAATCGGCTCCAATGCAAACTTTAAAGTTAGAATGATTGATTGTGTTGGATATATTGTGCCGAGTGCACTTGGGTATATCGAAAATGAAATGCCGCGCATGGTGCAAACACCTTGGTTCGAAGAGGCTATTCCATTCAATATGGCGGCCGAAATGGGAACCAAAAAGGTGATTACAGACCATTCTACGATCGGATTGGTTGTTACAACAGACGGTTCGATCAGCGATATTTCGCGCGATGAATATGAGGAAGCAGAAGAGCGCGTGATCGATGAGTTAAAAGAAATCAATAAACCGTTTGTTGTATTGCTCAACAGCATTAGTCCTGCGGCAAAAGAGACACAGAATTTGGCTTCGGAATTGAGCCGAAAATACCAGGTTCCTGTTGTGCCAGTCAACTGTATGGAACTCGATGAGAACGAAATCAAGAGGATTTTAGCACAGATTTTGTTCCAGTTTCCCGTAAAAGAAATTAAAATCGATATGCCACGCTGGGTTTCTTCACTCGAGAAGGATCATTGGCTGCGTTCTGAGGTTTATTCTGTAATTCAAAATTCGGCAAAACAGGTTTCTAAGATCCGCGAGGTGCAGAATATCACAGACAGCGTCTTAGAATGCCAATATGTAACAAACGCGCAGGCGGCGTCGCTCGATCTTGGAAAAGGCCGTGCGAGACTTTGCATCCGGTTAAATCAGGATCTTTTTTATAAGGTTCTTGGTGAAAAAACAGGACTTTTGATTGAGGATGAAGGAGGGTTGCTCGATTGCATGTTGGAGCTTTCTGCAATGAAAAAGAAATATGAGAAAATCCAGGCAGCATACGATGATGTACAAGAAACAGGGTATGGAATTGTGATGCCTTCGATAGAAGAACTAACCTTAGATGAACCAGAAATCATCAAGCAGGGTGGAAAGTATGGAATCAGGCTGAAAGCCGGTGCACCATCTGTTCATATGATGAAAACAAAGATCACGACGGAAATTACGCCAATTGTCGGTTCCGAGCAGCAGTCGGAGGATCTTGTGATGTATTTGTTAAACGAGTTTGAAGAAAATCCAGCGAAAATCTGGGAATCGAATATCTTTGGAAAATCGCTTCATGAGCTTGTAAACGAGGGATTGCATAATAAGCTCAGCAGAATGCCGGTTGACGCCAGAGGAAAAATCACAGAAACTGTGGAACGGATTATCAATGATGGATGCAATGGACTCATTTGTATTCTTTTATAGTAAATAAAGACAGATAAGTAAAATGAAAACAAACCAGCTTTATGTAATTTATGTAAAGCTGGTTTGTTTTTGTTGAAAAGAAAGAGATTTTTCTATATAATAAAACAATACTTGTATTTTATTATGAGAAGAAGCTGCTGTTTTTAGAGAACATACAGCGTATTGTGGAGAAGGATGTGCTTTTATGTTTCGTATCATAGAAAAAACTGAACTGAATTCCTCGATGACAAAAATGGTGGTCGAGGCGCCGTTCGTTGCAAAAAAGGCATTGGCAGGGCAGTTCATTATTTTACGTGTCAATGAGACGGGGGAAAGAATTCCGCTTACGATTGCAGATTATGATCGTGAGAACGGAACCGTTACGATTATTTATCAAGTTGTTGGAAAAACAACTATGCTATTAAACAGTTTACAGCAGGGCGATTCCATTTTAGATTTTATCGGACCGCTCGGGAAAGCATCGGAGCTTGAAGGGTATCAAAAAGTAGCGGTGATAGGAGGCGGTGCAGGATGTGCGATTGCCTACCCCCAGGCGAAAGCTCTTCATGAGATGGGGACAACTGTGGACGTCATTGCAGGATTTCGTACAAAAGATCTGGTTATTCTCGAAGATGAGATGGAGAAAGTATCGGATCACCTGTTTATCATGACGGATGATGGATCGAATGGAAATAAGGGGTTTGTTACAAATGCGTTAAAGGAACAAATTGAAAATGGAGCGGGGTACGATTTTGTTGTTGCGATCGGTCCGCTTCCGATGATGCGTGCGGTTTGTGAGCTGACAAAACAGTATGGAATTAAAACGATGGTTAGTATGAACCCAATTATGATCGATGGAACAGGAATGTGCGGCGGCTGTCGGTTGACTGTTGGAGGAAAGACAAAATTTGCTTGTGTAGACGGTCCTGATTTTGACGGGCATGAAGTGGATTTTGAGGAAGCGATAAAACGGCTTTCTGTTTATAAAAAAGAAGAACAAAGCGCAGCTAGAGAGTATCACTGCCGGTTGATGGAGGGAATCGATCATGGTAAATAAAAAGATGGAAAAAACAGCGATGCCGGAACAAAAACCGGAGATTAGAAATAAGAATTTTGAAGAAGTCGCGATTGGATACAGCGACGAGATGGCAAGGGAAGAGGCAGCAAGATGCTTAACTTGCAAAACACGCCCCTGCGTTTCGGGATGTCCTGTTGGAGTACCGATTCCGGAATTTATCTCGCTTATTTGCAAGGGAGAACTTGAGAAAGCGTATGAAACCATCACATCTACTAACTCTTTGCCCGCTGTTTGCGGACGTGTTTGCCCGCAGGAAAGCCAGTGTGAAGCGAAATGCGTCAGAGGAATCAAAGGCGAATCGGTTGGAATTGGGCGTCTGGAACGGTATGTTGCCGACTGGTTTATGAAACATTGCGAGAAAAAAATAGAATTACCGCAGTTAAACGGGCATAAAGTTGCAGTGCTTGGT
Organism: uncultured Eubacteriales bacterium; assembly: GCA_934465125.1. GTDB lineage: Bacteria > Bacillota > Clostridia > Oscillospirales > Acutalibacteraceae > CAKSKO01. The sequence continues at coordinate 578 of CAKSKO010000046.1, read as the reverse complement.
TCTGGTCCTTCTGGCCTTACCTGCGCGGGAGATCTAGCAAAGCTTGGATATGATGTCACTATTTATGAGGCGTTTCATGTTGCGGGTGGCGTTTTGATGTATGGTATTCCTGAGTTCCGACTTCCGAAGAAAATTGTTGAAAAAGAGATCAATGAGCTACAAAAGATGGGTGTCAAGATCGAGACCAATATGGTAATCGGAAAGGTTCTGTCTGTCGATGAACTGTTTGAAATGGGCTATGAAGCGCTTTATATCGGAACTGGCGCCGGTCTTCCGAGTTTTATGAATATTCAAGGAGAAGGCTTAGTGGGGGTTTATTCTGCAAATGAATTTCTAACTAGAATCAATTTAATGAAAGCATATCTCCCACAATATGATACGCCGATTTTAAAGCCAAAAAATGTAGCGGTTGTCGGTGGAGGAAATGTTGCAATGGATGCTGCGCGCTGCGCGAAACGTCTCGGCGCAGAGCACGTTTATATTATTTACCGCCGATCTGAAGAAGAGATGCCGGCGAGAAATGAAGAAATTCACCATGCAAAAGAAGAGGGAATCGAATTTAAACTTCTTTGTAATCC
>CAKSKO010000045.1 GCA_934465125.1 uncultured Eubacteriales bacterium | reverse complement strand
TTTATCTTCAATCATTTCCTTTTTATCTAATTCAAACACTTTCAATTTATCATTAAACTTAAATGCCGATGTGTCGTAGCCGCTTGCTAAAATTACATATTGTTTGAGTCCCGATTGAATTGCATTTAATAAATGCTTTTCACTAAACGCCGACCTTGCTAAAACAGACGGTGCTAAATTATTATTTACGATCCACATTAAGGGATTATTTCCGTTGTAGTTCGGATTAAAGAACTTTATACCGTTCGTCATATTTTCCGATATCATATTATATTCTTGTTCATTTATGATCTTTTCTGCGTAAATGTCATCGTAAATTTTGACATTGCTGTTTTTCGTATGATACAGCCTTGCAAAAGAACTAATCAATGCGGTCATATTGTTATTCATATTTTTCCTCCGATATGTTTTTCACATAGTCAAGTCACTCCAATGGAAAGCAAATATCTATTTTCATAAAATCGTCTGACACACTTCTGTATATGTTGATAATTGGTCGAGCGTCAAGGCAATTTCCGGTTCTGCACAGCCGCCCGCAAAAGACCTCCTGATATACCATTTAAAGAAACTTCGGGTAGCCCTTAAAATGATACACGCCGTATTTTCCGCCTTCATATTGATGAATTAAAATTCCTTTATTTCCCTTCAGCGCCGAATGGTCAAGGGATATGGTTTGGAACATTTCATACATATATTGATTTTCATCCGTCATGGATAGGACATCAATTGTACACTTAAGACAAAGTATTTCCGGCGTTTTTAAATGCTCATATTTTTTGCAAAATTCACACCATTTTTTCGCCATGTGGTAATAATTTCCTTTTGTTCATACACAACCCAAAAACTATCAATGTGTTCAATTGTTATGAGTCATTCGTTCTTTTCTACCTCATCTATAGAAACACCGTGGAAAAAGGCACATTTTTCAGCAACACCTTCTAAGTTTTTTCTGAAATTGGTCGGAAATTGATTCAATGCTTTTTGAATGCGGTTTCATAATTTGTTGAAAAATAACCGATATTCTCTCCGATTTCTGTAATGCTTTTGTCCTTTTCAATTTTCAGCTTAAAGGCACTCCGTTCCAGACGAACACGCTTAATGAACTGATACAGTGCCTCTTCGGTATTCTTACACAGATAGTTCAGTACATGTAAAGTTCGGTTTTTTCCATTTTGTTTGTCCTCAGATATTTTGAATGGCAGCTTCCTGCTTGCATCCACTCTTTTATCTGCGCTTATATCGCCATACCCAACAGTCTTTGTACGATCTTTTGATTCAAGTTCTGCCCCGTATCGAAAAACAAGGGATGTGAGAATCAAAACAATACCTGTAACCACGCTTGAAAAATTACAGACTGCTCCGACGATCTCCACACCCTGCCAAACAGCAACAGCCTCCGAAATTGCAACTACTATAATCGGAATATAGATAAAGCGAATACCAAGCTTTTTGAGCCGTTCCGCTCCCTTTTCCGTAAATGGTGTGCCGTCTGTCTGCCCAGATTTCAGATAGATGTGTGCAAATCCGAAAAAAATCGCCTCTGCGTTCAGTATAAACGTTACGGATAAAAACTCCATATATTTTTGTAACAGGTCTGTTTCATCTGAAAAAAACTTGCCCCGTTTCCCTAACATTATGAAAACCGTCCATCCGTGATACTGCGTCACAGCGCACAGAGCACCGACACCGAACAGCACCGCACCGACAACGCAGAGTATTTTTGCAATTTTTACGAGTATTTGAAATACCTTGAATGTTTTCTGAATGAATCCAAGAGTTTTCATTGTGTTTCCCACTTAATCTGAATATGAATAAATTCTTTTGCATGCCGCGCTTCCACCACAACAGAATAAACGCAGCTTTCGGAAATGTTTACGGTAAAACCGGTTGTTCTTTTACCATTACCTGCGTACATCACCGTTCCGTCCGGTGACTTAATTTCCATGTACCGCGAACCTTTTTGAATTTCAAATTGAATTTGGAGCGTATCGTCGGCTTTGAGTTCAAGTGTGTGCAGATCGGTCCCATTCATGCGCTCAATATTCAGCATATAGGAATCCGGATTTTTACACGATTACCCATAAAGTTCTCCTGATTGTTAAAAATCAGAATAGCAGCAAACCCCGCTTCCATGAGCAGAACAAATATAGGTATGATGAATTTCAGTTTTATCATAGTATCTACCCTTACCTAATATGTAATCGGTGTTCTGAACAGTATACACAGAATGCATTCTGCTGAAAAAACTGCCGATGCCAAGCAAATGTTATAAACAGTATTACGTTTCAATTTACAATCTATCTTTTCTTTCGGGCTTTACAGGGACGTAAAACGTCTGCACCCCCTGTTTTTCAGCCAACACCACAGCAAAGCACACGGGATCAGCGTCACTGTTCCGACAAGTGTCATATATCCCGCAAATCCCAGTTTCCATCCATTCAGTAACATAAATCCTGCGCAGAGCAACATCGCATAGACAAAGCCGCTTAACATGGCGAACACGACACCGGCATTCTGCTTGATCGGGGTCATCTCATTGATCCATGTCAGATTTGCCATGGTCAGCCCCAAGAACATAGAAAGCAGGGCGGAAAAAAGTACATAAGTAAGGGAAACAAATACCGTCATCAATATTCCCAAACCGGAATACGGGTAGATAAACCACATACAAACCAGGCAGAAGCAAACAGGGATCGCGGTCAAAAGAAGCTGTACGCTCAATTTTGCCCGCAATACTTGCCGGGGCGTTACCGGCAGAGACTGTATGAGCCAAAGGCTTTTGCCTTCCAGTGAAACGGAAGGCACTGCCATGTCGTTCATAGATGCCAAGAGACAAACGAGTGCGCAAAGCAGCAGTGGCGTACATTCGCCCCTCTCTCCGAACACCTCGTTTAATACCGAAACCATGAAGCCACCCTTACAAAGAAACAGTATCCCGCCGGCAGGCAGCAGCAAAGTACCAAGACCACAGTTGAGCATATATAGCGGGCTGGACAGAAACCGGCCGAATTCCTTTGTCAAAAGTGATCCGAAGATACTTTTCTGCTTTACTGAGATTTTTTTGTAGACTCGCTTGCCTGTTTGCCCGGAAGAGGTGGCGATTTTCAAAAAACTGCGAGAGATCAGCACCCAAATCAAGGCGAAAAGGGCAAAAACTGCGGCGGATACAACCAGCATAGCCACACCACTCCCGGTGCCGACTCGGCCAAACAAGTACATTGGATAAGCTGAACCTTTGATCTTTTCACCATATACGGCGGCATTAGCAATCAGATCCCGAATCAGTATCTGTGCCTTATAATAGACGAAATAGTATCCGCCGAAGAAGGCCAGAGAGATCACAACGGTAATAAAACTTCTATTCTTCAGATTTTGGCTGATTTTTGCCACTACCCAACCCAAAACACAGGACAAAGTCAGTACAGAAACGGAAATCAGCAGCATCAATAACAAACCGCCGAAAATCGTCACGATCGACATAGTTTCTTTCATCCAGTAGATGATCACCGCAGGCAGGATAACGACAGCAGAATACATAACACCCATGAGATAGACGGTTAAAAGCCGGGAAACCATCAGCACATTTACCGGAATGGGCAAGGACAGCATCAGGTCGTTATCCTTTGGAAGATACAGGCAGGAGTAGGTAGTGAAAACGCTGCCGAAGGTTCCCAGAAAAACCGCCAACAATCCCATCAGCGCAAAATAGAGCCACTCCATTTGGACTGCTGCCAACGGTTCACAGATTGTCTGTGAAAGAATAGTAAATGTTCCTCCGAGTAGGCCGACCATAATCAGCACGAACAGAACAATGTAGGCGATGATCCCTGCCTTTGAGCGGGCGCAGTTCTTTTTGGAGTTATAAAAGTAGTTACGAAATATTTCCGTCATCTGTTTTTTCAAAAGAAGCTTTAGCATGATTCTCCCTCCAGCTCAAGGAATACTGCTTCCAAAGAGTCATCACCGCGAACTTCCTCCATGGTGCCGGAGCGGATCAGTTTTCCGCCTTTGATAATCGCCACCTTATCACAGAGCTTTTCGGCAACTTCCAGCACATGGGTGGAAAAGAAGATTGCACCGCCTGCATCGCAGACCTCGCGCATCATGCTTTTGAGCAGGTGTGACGCTTTTGGGTCCAATCCGACAAAGGGTTCATCCATAATGATGAGCTTCGGCTGATGCAGCCAAGCCGCAATGACCGCCAGCTTTTGTTTCATACCGTGGGAATAGGCAGCGATGGGCTGTGCCAAATCGGCAGTCAGTTCAAAGATGTCGGCGTATTGATGAATTCGCGCCTGACGATCCCCGGCACTGACACCGAAAATATCCGCGATAAAGTTCAGATATTTGATGCCGGTCATATAGTCATACAGATCGGGATTATCGGGGATGTAGGCAATTTTCCGTTTGCAATCAAGCGGAGAGATTCGGATGGACTTTCCGTCAATCATAATCTCTCCCTCGTCAAACTGCAAAATACCGACTACAGATTTCAGCGTTGTGGTTTTACCCGCGCCGTTATGACCGATAAAACCGTAGATCTCACCGGGACGGATATGTAATGTCAGATTATCTACTGCTTTTTTATCACCGTAGATTTTTGTTAGATGTTCGATTTTTAGCATTTTTTACTTTCTCCTTTACAATCACATATAGAATGACATTATCAATTTACACAGATGTTTTACAAAAACGACGGCGTTTCATATAGGCATTTTTTTATTTATTTGTACCCGTTTTGTAAATGCACTGCATTACATGTATTATCCAAGTTTCTTTATGGCAACCTATCGTTCGGTATTTATACAATCAAATATATTGCGTGTGATTTTCTAGACAATCCAATAGATTTAACAATGGCATTTTTCTGTTTTCATTAACATAACATTCCATACACATATAATTTCCACTCCCTTTGCAAATTCCGCTTTGTGAATGGCTTACACTTTTTCATTCTGATAACTCCGTCACTGCCGGAACCGAAATCATGTTTTGCCTCTTCGGTGTATTTCCGAACGAATTCGGTTTTCGCATTGGTGTAGCCTTCTCTGTCGTGCTCGCATTGTTTTCAAAGTATCAATTTCAATGTTTCGTATTCCTTTGCGGCAGTGGGATGTTCATTCAGATAATCTCGAAAATAGAGTTCATCGTTATCTCCGTCATATCTCAAATGCAAATGAAATACACGCTCGGCGAAGCCGGTTTCGGTATAGCCTTTGTTGAAAGATATTCTGTCTTTTTGCTCCGACATACAGATATAACTGTTTTGTATAATACTCTTTTTACATTCAAGCAAACCAATATCACGCGGGACTTCTACAAGAATATCAATAATTGGTTTTGCCACATCGTTTCAACCGCCATACTGCAGTCTGTTGTCTTGAAAATCATTCTCATGCCCATTCGTTTTCCATCAATGCCACGGTTGCAGGTTCGTTGTCAAACGATCCGATGTGCATAATCTGAACACACAAGCCCTCATCTACAGCCAAAAACTCCGCTCGGGAGGAATCCGTTTTTTTGTTGCCGTTTCCACCGTCCAAGCAAGGTCTGTTTTCGTGATAAAGGCAGGCAGACGAATCATGAAAATCCAGTGAAATATGGATTTATCCGAATAGTCAATGCCACCCACACCATCTTACCACCAAACCCTCTCCATGGGAGAAACCACATATTTGTAAAAGCCATCGATTCTGCGATCTGTTTTATAACTCATTTTCAGGGTATAGGCAACGGCATATAAAATGCCGTTGGCACGTTGATAAACACCGCCTTTTTCGTTAGGATCGCCGATCCCACTCATGGAAATATAGTTTGCCACCGGTACTGCTACGATCTCCGGCTTGTTCTTGGGTATATAAAATTCTTTGTATTCTTTTTTGAAATCAAAAGCCACAATATCCTCCATGATATTCAGCCGTGCAGCAATTTTTCACCGTTTAATCACTGTTCTTTGGCTGATATAGCTTGAAAAACTGCCGTATATGTCGCTCAATCAGTGCCATCGCCTCATCCTCACGCTCCGGCTCACGATCACAAAGGTTAATCCAAACGGAAATCGGCAGACAGAGTTGCGCAGCTATCATTTCGGGGTCACAGTCAACTAACTTTCCCTGACGGATGAGAAAGCACACAAGCCCCGTGAAATAGTGCATAACATCCGTGTAGTTCTGCTTGGTTTGGATTTTTGCCATCTGCGAATTTTGAAACTGCTCAATCGTAAGCAGTTTTCTCCCTTTGCTGATAACCGGATCATGAAGAATATATCGAACCTGCCCGACAACCATCTGTATTACCGCACTGGGTGTAATATCCTGCTTATCTTTTGTAAAATCGGGATCATCCCAATCCGCCCGCACAAAAATCGAATGTTTTTCGTATTGCTCCAGCACATTTTGCATAAGAGAATCCAGAATTTCCTGCTTGCCTGCAAAATGGCTGTAAAGCGAGGCCTTACGGATGCCGACCAACTCGGCAATCTCCGAAACGGAGGTAGCCTCATATCCTTGCGTCGAGAAAAGCGTCAAAGCCACATTCAGTATCCCCTGCTTTGTATTACTCATTTCCATATAACATGGTCCTCCTGTAATCAAAGATGCTCACGGTAATATTATACCTACCAAACGATAGGTTGTCGAGGTTTTTAGAAAATATTACACAAAAAAACACAATTACACCTACCCCTAAAAATCAGAACGGGTGTAATTGTTTAATATACGGTAGCCCAACGCTGAATTATTTCACTTTCACCGGATAGCAAACCTCGGTTACGAATTCATCCGGATTCTGCGTTTCGTGCGGGCTGACATGATAAATATTGAACATTGGTCCTGCACTTTCGTATCCGTTCACATCAAGCCATGCGACAACGGCAGCATACACCTCCGTGATCAAATGATAGCTGCCCTTGAAGGTACAGCTTGCAACCGTAACTTCCGGCAGTGTTGCGAATTTCACGTGCTCGGTGTCGGGGTAATTTCCCTTCACGGTTTTCCAAGCCAGCAGTTCCACATTCTTCTCCTTGTATTCTCCGTCAAGGAAGGTGGCTGCACAGAGGCATGGATCTGCATCAACGAGCTTCATATGGCCGGTTTCAGACATCATCGTGCTCCACACCCATCCCTCATCCTCATAGCTAGGGATGGTCATCCGCACGGTTGCGGCATAGCGTGCCGGGATGGTTTTGATTGTGACATTGTAATTCATACTTTCTTCCTTTCTCAGCCTTTTCCAGGCTGCATCCAGAAGTGTCAGTTTGTGTGCCGTATCCTGCGATAACCGTTCAAGTTCCTTGTACCTATCAGAAAAGTACCTTTCCAGTTTCTTTTTGTCATCATAGATTTCAAGAATTCTAATAATATCCGCAAGTGAAAATCCCATATCCTTCAGTGCCGTAATACGGCAAACCGTCGGGAGCCGGTCCTCTCTGTAATATCGGTAGTCGGTGAAGCGATCGATTTCGGCAGGCTTTAAAAGACCGATCTCATCGTAGTGGCGTAACATTCTGACGCTGACTCTGGACAACTTTGAAAATTCTCCTATTTTCAGCACGGCGGTACCTCCTGTTTGCTGATTTCATTTGAGCTCGTGTTTATTCTAATACCTGCCACAGTGTGAGAGTCAAGACCCAGATTGAAATTTTTTGATTCCGCTGATGAACAAGTCCTCATAGCTTCTCTAAAACAGCACCTGTCCGCCGTTTTTGCCCGCCAGCAGTCCGATGTCGGTCATCTCGTCGGCAATACTGATGATATCCTTATCATGCTCCACGAATAGAACGGTATTGCCCTTGTCTCGGAGTTTTTGGAGGACACGTGACATACGGTGAGCATCCATTGGGTACATTCTGGTGCTCGGCTCGTCGAAAATGTAGATCATTCCGCACAGCGAACTTTCCATGTAACAGACAAGCTTCAGCCTTTGCTCCTCGCTACCCGAAAGGGTCGAGCTTTGAAGGTTCATAAAGAGATACGGAAGCCCGATGTCAATCATGCGGTCAAGGGCAGCCTTGAGTTGTTCAAAAACCCCTACGGTTCACTCATCGTGAATCTTATCAAGCTCATACCGAAGTGTGGAAAACTCCATTTCGCACATTTCGTTTATGTTATACCCGTTTATACGGCAGGAAAGGGCATCCGGATTCAA
>CAKSKO010000044.1 GCA_934465125.1 uncultured Eubacteriales bacterium | reverse complement strand
CCATAACAATCTCTCCTTTATCTAAAAATCATACCAATTAAATCCTTTCGTATTGTGGACAAAAACAACATGTTTATGCTACAATCTTACTCAGTTAAACTTTTCACCATACAGACAAAAGTTTCTATTACCACATATTATTAGTAAATACGAGCTTTGTCAATAACAAAATCAATTTTTCATTCTATATTTTTAAATCGGACAACATAAAACAACGATTATGACTCATTCTTTCAACCAAAAGAGGTGCTATTCTTTGAATAAAAAACATTTTGCTGTAATCGGTCACCCTATTGGACACACCATGTCTCCATTTATTCACAAAAGACTATTCGAGCTTTCGGGTATTGATGCTGAATATGATATTTTAAATATCGCTCCAACGAACCTTTCAACAGCTTATTCTTCTTTAAAAGAACTCGATGGGTATAACATTACGCTCCCACACAAACGAGCAATCCTTCCGTTTCTTGATTCTCTTTCCAGAAAAGCAACCCTGTATGGTTCTGTCAACACTGTAAAGAATGAAAAATGCTCCAAAGGGTATACAACAGACCCTGATGGATTTTTAAGAGCACTTGAGCACGCTCAAGTTCCGCTACAGGGGAAAGTGGTAATTCTCGGTACCGGAGGCGTTGCCAGAGTAATGGCGTATGAGTCGGTTTTAGCAGGATGCGACACAGTTATCGCGGTACGTCCTTCCGACTTGAGCACTGCCGCTTCGTTATCAGGTGAAATTCTGACAAGAGTCATCGCGCCGCAAATCAAAACCTGTACCATCGAATCGATCGAGGGTCCTATTGATCTTTTAGTTAACGCAACCCCTGTCGGAATGTATCCAAAGATCCACGAAACACCTGTTTCCTCTGACATTATTGCGCAGTGCGAGGCTGTATTCGACGCTGTTTACAATCCTATGGAAACCCTGCTGCAAAAAACAGCCCGTTCTCTTGGAATCAAAACGGTCGGCGGAATTTCAATGCTTGTTTGGCAAGCTGTTGGATCTCACGAAGTGTGGGATGGTTCACTCTATTCAAAAAAAGACATCGAAACACTATGCTGCGATGCTATCGACGAAATGAAACGATTATTTCCGGAGGAGTAACAATTGAAACTACTTGATGGTAACATTATTTTGTGTGGATTTATGGGTTCTGGAAAAAGCACCGTCGGAAGACTGCTTGCAAAAAAAACGGGACTTTTACTAATTGATACAGACAAGTTTATCGAACAAGAAGCCGGCACCACAATAGCTGAAATTTTCCGGGTATCAGGTGAAGCATATTTTCGAGATCTTGAACATCAGGCAGTCGCTTCCTTATCACAGACAACAGGTAAACTGATCTCGGTCGGAGGCGGAACTCTTCTTGATAAACGAAATGTTGATATATTAAAAAAAAGCGGCAAAATTGTTTTGCTCGACGCATCTTTACCAAAAATCATGAACCGGCTCGAAGGTGACACTACTCGTCCGCTTTTGAATCACCCAAACAGAAACGAAACGATCACCCGCCTATTTTCTGCACGTATGCCAATCTACCGCACCGCTGCGGATTTTACTATCGACGCAGACGCTTCTCTCGATGATGTTTGTGAGGAAATCATGAAAACATTCGATCTGTATTGATTATTTTTCTTGATTTCTTTTTAATACACAAAACATTTTAATATTTTAGGAGGTATTTCATATGATCATAATCACAAAACCAACGTGTACAAAGGAACAGTTAGAACAATTTACAAAAAAGCTCGAAGATAATTATTCTGTTACCGTGAACACATGGTTCGGTACACAATCGACTGTTTTAGGATTGATTGGCGACACCTCTGCAATAGATATCGATGCCATCGCTGCTCAAAACGTTGTGGAAAGCGTAAAAAGAGTACAAGAACCATATAAGAAAGCAAACCGCAAATTTCATCCGGACAACACGGTGGTCTCCGTTTCAAACGGAGAAAAAATTGGTGCGGGCGATTTGACCCTGATAGCTGGCCCTTGTTCTGTAGAGAGCGAGGAGCAGATTATCGAGGTTGCAAAGCGCGTTCAAAAATCGGGGGCTCAATTTTTACGCGGCGGCGCGTTTAAGCCTAGAACCTCTCCTTATGCGTTCCAAGGATTAAAAGCAGAAGGGTTAGAACTATTAAAGAAGGCAAAAGAAGAAACGGGTCTTCCGATCGTTACCGAGATTATGCGCGCTTCTCACATTGACTTATTTGAAGACGTCGATATCATCCAAGTTGGCGCCAGAAACATGCAGAATTTCGAACTGCTCAAAGAGTTAGGAAAGCTAGATAAGCCGATTCTACTAAAAAGAGGGCTATGTAGTACGATTGAAGAGTTATTGATGAGTGCAGAATATATTATGTCAAACGGAAACGAAAACGTCATTTTATGTGAACGCGGAATTCGGACTTATGAAACATACACACGCAACACTCTTGATATCTCCGCGGTTCCTATCTTAAAAAAGTTATCACATCTTCCGGTCATCGTTGACCCCAGCCATGCTTCCGGCCTTTCCTTCTTGGTAGAACCTCTTGCATTGTCTGCCGTTGCCGCAGGAGCTGATGGGCTGATGATAGAAGTACATAATGACCCAAGCCATGCCCTTTCCGACGGCGCGCAATCCCTGACACCGGATGAATTTGACTCGGTTGCTACTCATCTTAAGAAAGCATTCTGCGCGTTGCATGGCAGTGAACAAATGCCGTAAGGAGTAGCGCGTGATGAATATTGTAGTAGTTGGATTGGGATTGATCGGAGGTTCTATTGCAAAAGCTCTTTCAAAAAAGACGTCTCATCATATTATCGGAATCGATAGAAATGAAGCCGTGTTGCAAGACGCCTTATCATGCAGTGCAATTCATGAAATCGGAAACTATGCCACTTTATCAAAAGCCGATTTGCTCTATCTTTGCTTGTATCCACATGACTGCGTTGCATTTTTCACAGAAAACGCACCTTGTTTAAAACCTGACTGTATTGTCACTGATACAGCAGGTACAAAACAATACATTTGCCGTGAGCTGACTGCATTATCAAAACAATACGGATTTCTTTTTCTAGGAAGCCATCCAATGGCCGGAAAGGAACAAAGCGGATTTTCAGCATCTGATTCGGAATTATTTTTGGGAGCAAGCTATCTTTTGACTCCTTGCGATGCCCCGGAGCATGCCGTTGAAACAGTCAAAACCCTGGCGCTTTCAATGGGATTTGAATCAGTTCATCTGACCACTCCGGAAGAGCATGATAAGCAGATCGCATTTACTTCTCAGCTCCCGCATCTATTGGCCTGTTCTTATGTGAAAAGTCCACGCTGCATGCAACACAAAGGATTTTCAGCCGGAAGCTACCGCGATGTTTCAAGAGTTGCTCGAATCAACGAAACGTTATGGACCGAGCTGTTTTTAGAAAACAGGGAGGCTCTTCTAACAGAACTCGCGGATTTTGTCGACCATATTCAGCAACTGCAAGAAGCAATCACACACAACGATGCAGATACTTTAAAAAAGCTCTTAACGGAAGGTAGGGAAATTAAGGAGGCTCTTTGTGAATGAAACAGTTGACAGTAACCAGCAGCAATCCTTATCAAATAGTAATTGAACGCGGCATCTTAAAAGATGCTGGAACTTATTGCAGAAGAGTAAGTACGGCAACGCGCGCTGTCGTTGTTTCAGACAGCAACGTCGCAAAACTATATGCAAAAACAGTTGCTTCTTCGTTACAAGGAGCTGGATTTTTAGCAACTCTGTTTGTTTTTCCTGCTGGAGAATCCTCTAAGCGACTGTCGACAGTCGAGAAATTATATCATCATCTCTGTGAGTCGTCGATCACAAGATCGGATCTGATCGTCGCTCTGGGTGGAGGAGTAACTGGAGATATGGCTGGATTTACCGCAGCAACATATCTGCGAGGTGTCGATTTTGTCGGGATTCCTACTTCCCTGCTTTCGCAGATTGACTCGTCTGTTGGAGGCAAAACTGGGGTAGACCTTCCGGAAGGAAAAAATCTTGTTGGCGCCTTTTATTCCCCGCGCCTTGTCTTGATTGATCCTGACACACTAAAAACGCTTCCACCTTATTATTTTGCAGACGGGATGGCGGAAGCGATTAAATACGGATGTATCAAAAGTGGAGCACTATTTTCTCGATTAGAGCAGGAGAACGCTTTCGAATTTTTAGAAGAACTAATTTATCGCTGCGTTGATATCAAGCGGCAGATAGTAGAAAATGATGAAAAAGAAAAAGGGCAACGAATTCTTTTAAATTTCGGGCATACAATCGGCCATGCTCTTGAAAAAATCTACCATTACGACCGTTTATCTCACGGTCAGGCTGTTGCAATCGGCATGGCGATGCTTACCAAAGCAAGCGAAGCCGCAGGAATAACAAAGCCGGGAACTTATCAGCGGATTGTTTCTCTTCTCAAGCGGTATTCTTTAAAGCAAGATGATGACGCCGCTGTCTCTGATATCTGCACCGCTGCGGCGATGGATAAAAAAAATACAGGTGATTTCATCCAATTGATTTTACTCAAAACAATTGGTGAAAGTTTCGTTTATCAGGTGCCTCTTTGCGATCTGCCTAATCTGATCAGAAAGGGGGATACTCTATGAACCGCGTTTTGATCTCACCGTCGGCTCTATCCGGACGAATCAAAGTACCGCCTTCCAAAAGCGCTGCACACCGCGCCGTTCTTTCTTCTGTCCTTGCAAACGGCGTTAGTCATATCGCACCGATTGATTACTCGGATGATATATGTGCCACGATTCATGCCGCAGAAGCTTTGGGCGCAAAAATAGAACAGAATGCAAACAGCCTAACAATCGACGGAACACAAACCTTTTCGAACAAAGAAGTACTCATAGACTGCAAGGAATCCGGCTCTACGCTTCGATTTTTGATTCCGATTACTGCCGCAAGAGGTGTTTTTGCAACGTTTACCGGATGTGGCAGACTACCCTCACGTCCGCTCGGCTCTTATCTTGAAAGCTTAGCAAATTCCGGGGTTTCCTGTTCTCGTTTTGACGGACTTCCGCTATCTTTATCAGGAACTCTCCGCCCAGGAAAGTTTACTTTACCGGGTAATATCAGTTCTCAATTTATTACGGGGCTGTTATTCGCCCTTCCGCTGCTGGAGGGAGACAGTGAAATTATTTTAACTTCTAAGCTTGAGTCAAGCAGTTATGTTGATATGACAATCAATATGCTCCGCCGGTATTCTATTATCATCAAGAAACAACCCAAAGGCTATTCTATCAAAGGCAATCAACAGTACCGCCCCTATAACGAAACAGTAGAAGGCGATTGGTCGCAGGCTGCTTTTTTTATGGCGGCGGGTGCTCTTGGCGCACCTGTCTCGATTGAAGGGCTCCGGATGGATTCTGTTCAGGGCGATAAACAAGCGTTTGAGCTATTCCGGCAATTTGGAGCGGACGTAGAGTTTTGCGGAAACGCTGTAACGGTATCTCCGGCCTCTTTATATGGAATCGACATCGATGCTTCACAGATTCCAGATCTTGTTCCTATTTTAGCGATAACTGCTGCGGCCGCGCAGGGGACCACACATATCACCGGTGCTGCACGGCTTCGCATGAAGGAAAGCGACCGGCTAAAAAGCACAGCAACTGCGCTATGCCAATTAGGTGTCGACGTAACAGAGCTTGACGACGGATTAAAGATCAAAGGGACTCCCTCTTTTCGGGCTGCGGTTTTAGACGGCTGTAATGATCACCGGATCGTTATGGCCTTATCCATCGCTTCGATCCGGGCAATGGGTCCGCTTGTTATTAGTCACTCTGAGAGTATCAACAAATCATATCCAGGTTTTTTTGATGATTTTAATATGTTAGGAGGAAATGCACATGTCATCGATATGGGGTAGCTCTATTAAAGTTTCAATTTTTGGAGAAAGCCATGGAAAAGGGATCGGCGTTGTGATCGATGGTCTGCCTTCTGGTGAAGAAATTGATCTTGATGAAGTCATGGTCCAGATGGCACGGCGCGCACCAGGGAATGACCGTTTTTCTACAAAGAGAAAAGAGAACGATTATCCAAATGTTCTTTCTGGTTTTATAGGCGGTCATACAACAGGGACTCCTCTTTGCGCTGTTATTGAAAACACCGATGCAAATTCCTCTGATTATGACGTACAAGCTGTTTCCAAGATACGGCCAGGTCACGCGGACTTCACTGGAAATATCCGATATCATGGATTTCAGGATCCACGAGGCGGCGGCCATTTTTCAGGACGTCTGACTGCTCCTTTGACGTTTGCCGGTGCTGTTTGCCGGCAGATTTTAAAACGTCGCGGCATCGAAATTTACGCCCACATTTATTCCATTGGTTCGGTCAAAGACACGCCTTTTAATCCTTTGGAACTCTCAAATGAGCTCAAAAAAAGATTGTCTGGTCAGCTATTCCCTGTCATTCGAGCTGAGTCAGAATTTGCAATGCGCTCAGAGATTGATTTTGCAAGGAGAATGCAAGACAGTATTGGTGGAATCGTGGAATGCGCTATTCTTGGGCTTCCGTCGGGGATTGGCTCTCCGATTTTCGGTGGGATTGAAAATGTAATTTCTTCTATTATCTTCGGAATCCCCGCAATAAAAGGGATTGAATTCGGAGCTGGATTCGCTGTTGCTACGATGCGCGGTAGTCAGAACAACGATTCTTTTACTTGCGTAGACGGAGTAATCAAAACCACTACCAATAACCACGGTGGAATTTTAGGAGGAATCTCCTCCGGGATGCCGATTCTTTTTAAAGCTGCTATTAAGCCAACTCCATCGATTGCGCTGCAACAAAAGACTGTTAATATTTCTACAAATGAAAACACAACACTTTCTGTTCGAGGACGGCATGACCCTTGCATTGTTCCACGTGCAGTTCCTGTTATCGAAGCAGCGGCGGCGATCGCTATTCTAGATTTAATGGCTGAGGTGAATCAGTTATGACACTTCATGATCTTCGAGAGCAAATTGATGCACTCGATGAAGAACTCGTTTCCCTGCTTTTAAAGCGGTTTTCCTGTGCTTTATCGATCGCAGAAATTAAACGTCAGGAAAATCTGCCGATCTTAAACCAAGCCAGGGAAAATGAGGTTTTAGAAAAAATTTTATCCCGTTCCGGTTCTTACCAAGATGAGATGCAACTGCTGTTTTCTACCATTATGGATATTAGCCGATCAATTCAGCAGCAAGCGGTAGTAGTCAACCAACCTGCTTTCGATGCGATCGCTATGGCTGAAACCACGCTTCCTCTCTTGAAGGAAAGTGATAAAATCGCTTGTCAAGGTGTTTTCGGATCTTTTTCAAGTGAAGCAGCAGGATTTCTGTTTCCTGGGAGTACTCCTGTTTTTTATCAAACGTTCGAGGATGTATTCGATTCGGTAGAGAACCGGCAGGCAATGTTTGGCATCGTCCCGATTGAAAATTCTTCCGCGGGGTCTGTCTCTGAAGTCTATGATCTGCTTTTAAAATATCGTTTTTTCATCACAAGCGCTGCCAGTATTAAAATTCATCATTGCCTTGTTTGCTGTCAAAACAGTTCGCTTTCTGAGATAAAGGAAATCTATTCTCATCCCCAAGCACTTAGCCAATGTTCATCTTTTCTAAAAAAGCACCAACTTACGTCAATTCCTGATTCCAATACAGCCGCGGCTGCAAAAAAGATAAATGAACTGCAAGATCCAAAGAAAGCGGCAATTTGCTCCAAGGATGCAGCAAAGAAATATGGATTAAAAATTCTGCTTGAAAATATTCAAAATCAGACAAATAACTATACTCGATTTATCGCAATTTCTCGCGAACCTTTTGCTGGAAAAGGCGCAAATAAAATAAGTATATGTTTTTCTCTTCCTCACAAATCAGGATCATTATATAAGATTTTATCGCGTTTTGCCTCTGTCGGTCTGAACCTGACTAAAATCGAATCTCGTCCCATTCCAGAAAAAAGTTTTGAATACTTCTTTTATCTGGATTTTTCAGGAAATTTAAATTCAGACCGCACCGCACAGCTGATCCGTTCTCTTTCTGCAGAGATCCCTAATTTTTCTTTCTTAGGAAATTATACAGAAAGTACTTATTCATGATTATTATACAACAAAACAAGAGATTTTGATAAAATAAAAGTCAAAATCTCTTGTTTTTTATAAATATCTAGTATATCATGTATGAAGTGATTGTTCTTAAAAAGAAAATAAAACCTTT
Organism: uncultured Eubacteriales bacterium; assembly: GCA_934465125.1. Classification (GTDB taxonomy): domain Bacteria; phylum Bacillota; class Clostridia; order Oscillospirales; family Acutalibacteraceae; genus CAKSKO01. The sequence goes on along the minus strand of CAKSKO010000044.1, from coordinate 22 downwards.
ATAAAATTTTTAGAATTCTTTT
>CAKSKO010000043.1 GCA_934465125.1 uncultured Eubacteriales bacterium | reverse complement strand
GTCGATAAGTGCTTATCTACTAATGAGAAATCCTTTTTCTTAAAAAATATAAAAGATATTGACAACGACTGCTTCCATGCAATTTCTATCGTTGGTTGGGACGATAATTATTCAAGACACCATTTTACTTACAAAAGCATGCCAAAATCCAATGGCGCATGGCTGATTAAAAATAGCTGGGGCGAGCGGTTCGGAGACGATGGATATATGTGGATCTCTTATGAGGACGTCTGCTTGCTGAAATACGACGGCGCAAATGTCAATTATTCAATCGGGGACGCAAAAAAACCAGATCCAAATCAAAAACTCTATCAGCTGAACCCTTATGGTGCTGTTTCAACAACGAGTCTTGTTTCAGGCAATCTTCCGGTTTACAATATGACTGTTGCAAACGTCTTTGACTTTGAACAAGATCAGCGCACCCTTGATTCCGTTATGTTTATGTGCGATGAAGTTGGACAATCCTATAAAATCTATTACTCTCCGGTTGTGAATGGAAAACCGTCAACTGACATAGATAAGATGATCCCTCTTGCTTCCGGACAAGTCAGCCACTCTGGGTATACTACTGTCCCTGTTGATTCTCCTGTAACAGTTCCTGCTGGAAAAGGCGCCATCGTTATGAAGCTCGACAATAGCGTCAACGGTCGACCCGCGAGTATTGGAAGTGAAGAAGATATTATATACCGCATCAGCAAATATAAGGTAGAAGTTAATTTCATCGCCTTAGGCACTTATGATCAAAGCTACTATCTCTTTGATACCGGCGCTGTCGACGCTAAGGATTTTAATGACGGACGCTCTTTAAACTTCACAATTAAAGCAATCACACACCGTTAATCATCTTTTTGATTATCGTATCATCTGAACTTTATGAAAGAACGGAACCTCTTTTGATAAGGGTTCCGTTCTTTTTGCAAAGAAAATTTTCGTATAGAATGATTTATTGAAGTAGCCAAAATTCAAATCAAATATTTGTAAGCCTTTCTATTTCCCTATTATTTCAGAAATTGCATAATACATATTGATTTAGATTTTATAGTAATCACTTTTAACAAAAGAGAGGTTTCAAAACGGAAAAAAGGATTTGGACAAAATTTGCATCGCTTTTCCTTACCTTTGCAGTTCTTACATCCTTCCTTGGCGTATCTGGGCTTTCAGTAGAAGATACAAAATTCCCCTCTGACTCTTCTTTTCCCTATACTCCAAGAGTTACCCTTTACCGCAATCCAAGACAGCAGGACCTTTCTCTCCAGTTGGCGCTGCAGTAGTGGAGATTGCTCCGGATCCTGTCTCTTCAGATGCCTCATCTTCAACTCTTGGCTCTGCGGAACAGATGAATCCAACCACCGAAACAAATAATTCTCCCGACCCGGATACAATTTCTACCGGCGATTCTACTGCGTTGCTGCTCATTTTTACCTTAATGACAATTTCACTCTTCGGCATTATAGTTTCCCGAAAAAAGGTAAAGAATAAAATGTAAAATCATCTAAAATCTAAGAAAAGAAGCGTTTTACAAGACTACCTATAAAACGCTTCTTTTTTTATAAAAGCTATGGGTTCTCTTAATAATTCTCAGCTTTGATTTCAAAATAAGACTGCGGATGCTTACATGTTGGGCAGATCCCTGGGGCTTTCTTGCCTTTGTAAACATGGCCACAATTTCTGCAAATCCAAATCGTTTCCTGATCTCTTTCAAATACTTTGTTATCTTTGAGATTTTGAGCCAGCTTCAAAAAGCGCTCTTCGTGCTCTTTTTCGATTGCAGCAACCATTTTCATCACAGCTGCAATCTCTTTAAATCCTTCTGCTTCGGCTGTTTCGGCAAATTCCTTATACATCTCCGTCCATTCATAATGCTCACCGCCTGCTGCATCAACAAGACTCTCGAGTACCGCCGGCATGGATCCTTCCTTCAAATATTTAAACCAGAGTTCTGCGTGTTCTTTTTCATTCGAAGCTGTCTGCTCAAAAATATCTCCGATTTGCTCATATCCCTCTTTGCGCGCAGTAGAGGCATAAAAAGTATACTTGTTTCTCGCTTGTGATTCTCCAGAAAAAGCCGCCATTAGATTTGCTTCTGTTTTGCTTCCCTTAAATTCCATTGTAATCATCCTCCTTTTTTGCAATCATTATCTTTGGACGCAACGAGAGGATTTATACAGCAAAGACTATTTAAAGTTATATTTTTTCACCCAAAATTCTTTTATAAATCTCCCCCTTTTTAAGATGCGTCATCTTAGCTGACTGTTTGGCCGCTTCGGAAAGAGTCATCCCTTTTTCTAAAAACTGTTTTGCCAAAGCTTCTGCTTCTTCCATTGTAGCTCCTTTCACTTCTTCCTTTTTGGCCCCTTCGACAATTAAAACAATTTCGCCTTTTATTTTGCCTTTTTCTAGGCGCTCCATCGCTTTTGACAGTGTTGTTCGAATCACTTCTTCGTGAATTTTGGTGAGTTCACGAACGATCGCAATGTTTCGATCTCCCAACTCCTCCAGCAAATCCTGAAGCGTCGCAGATAATTTATGCGGCGCTTCATAAAATACAATCGTCCGAGTTTCATCTTTTAACTCTACCAAATGTTCTTTTCTTCGTTTTTTATTCATGCTTAAAAAGCCCTCAAAACAAAAGCGTCCCGTTGAAAGCCCAGAAATTGCCAAAGCCGCTGTCAGTGCCGTGGGGCCTGGAATTACTGTCACTTCAATCCCGCGGCTGATGCATTCTCTTACAAGATCTTCGCCCGGGTCTGAAATCGCGGGCATCCCTGCATCGGACACAAGGACACAGGTTTCTCCTCTTTCAATCCGATTACAGATCAACTCCCCGTGTTCACGTTTATTGTGTTCAAAATAACTAAACAGCGGCTTCTTGATTCCCAGATGGTTTAAAAGCTTTATCGTCACCCTTGTATCTTCCGCGGCGATAAAATCACAAGACGCAATCTGTTCCTTCGCGCGGTTTGATAAATCTCCCAGGTTCCCAATCGGTGTTCCGACTACAAATAATATTCCACTCATTTTTTCCCCTCTATATATGTCCCATAAATCTGCTTCATCTCATCAGAGTAAGCGCCGTCTTCCCCTTCGATCAAAAGTGTCGGCATGACGCGAAGCTCCGGCTTAGCGCCCTTTTTTCCTTCAATTAAAAATAGCTTCGGTTCTTTGCCAGATCTCTGCTCTACAAACCGCAGACGTTTCGGCTCTAAATCAGCATGTTTCATCGCGCTGATCACATCAGCCAACCGTTGCGGGCGCTGACAAAGACAAAATCGCCCGGAAAACTGCAGCAACCTTGCAGCCGATTGCACAACATCTTCTAATGTACATTCCGTTTCGTGCCGGATAATTTTAGCAGATTCCCCTTTACTTAAAACTCCTGCTCCAGCAGGACGATAGGGCGGATTGCAAACAACAAGATCGAATTTTGCTGCCGGGAGAATTCCTTTGAGATCTTTTAAATCATGTTTAATGACTTCTATCTTCTTTTCAAGTTGACAAAGCTTAATAGAACGCGAAAGCATATCGCACGCATCGTTCTGCAGTTCAACCGCCGCGGTATAAGAGGGTGCAGTGTCTCTATTCCAAAGAAGGGGAATCACTCCGCAGCCCGATCCTAAATCAACTGCACGGTCTTTCTTTCTTGGTGCACTAAAAGACGCCAAAAGAATCGAATCCGTATAAAATCGATAGTTCTTTGATACAATTACCTGAATCCCATTTCCCAGTGGTTCGATTGTTTCTCCCTGTTTGACATTCTCTTGTATAAATGGATTCTTCTTTTCTTCGTCCACTTTATTTAATCTCCCTTTGCTTGCCTGATCCATAATTTTTTGCTCAAACTGTCGTTTTTCTACCTTTCTCTCTGACCGGGAAGGGGGGGGGCGTTATCGCGTCTTTGACGCGCGCGCGGGCCTAGCCCGCGGCGAACGGTGCGCAGGGCAAAGTGCTCATATTTACCAGCGAAACCCACTGCGCCGTTCGGTAACGCCCCCCTACCATCCCTAAAGATTCCATTTTCCTTCCAGATCTTTATTTCTCTTTTAGCACAGCGAAAAAGCGGAACCAAATGGTTCCGCTTTCTGTTTCGCAGTATGTTCCAATTATTCCTGTGCAGGCGCAGATACAGGACAAACCTCTGCACAAGCTCCGCATTCTGTACAAGTTTCTGGATCGATCACATATTTGTCATCGCCTGCAGAAATCGCACTAACCGGACATTCCGCCTCGCATGCACCGCATGAAATACATTCATCAGAAATATTATATGCCATTGGAAGTGACACCTCCTTTTGTTTCTACCCTTATATTGTAACATGCAATTCTAAAATTGCAACTTTTTTTTTAAAGTTTTTCCTACGAAGTCCGCCTAAATTTGACTAAATCATTTATTCTTCTAACTCTTTTAACTTTTCAATCTCCGATTTTTCCACCTTAATTTTACCGTCGCGCAGCGTCTTGACATCCTTTACAGAAAACATCATCGGTGCGGCCTCCGGCGCACGGTTCATCCGAACTGTTAATTTTCCTGTCAATAAATTCTGATCGATGATCACCCCTCTACCTTCCGGAGTATCAACAACTGCTCCAATTTTCGGAGTCTTTTTTAAAAGATCGCTGTATGCTTCTTGCTCAAACTTTAAGCAACACATCAGTCTTCCACACGTCCCAGAAATCTTCGTCGGATTCAGCGATAATCCCTGCTCTTTTGCCATCTTAATCGAAACCGGTTGAAATTCTCCCAAAAAGGTCGAACAACAAAATGGTTTCCCGCAGATGCCCAGTCCACCGAGCATCTTCGCTTCATCGCGCACCCCAATCTGACGCAGTTCAATCCTAGTGCGGAATACTGCCGCGAGGTCCTTCACGAGGTCCCTGAAATCAACTCGACCGTCGGCTGTAAAATAAAATAAAATCTTATTGTTATCAAAGGTATATTCTACGTCGACAAGCTTCATCTCAAGCTTATGATCCTCAATCTTCTTTAAGCAGATTTCAAACGCTTCTTTTTCTTTTTGTTTGTTTTTATCAACCCTTTTTAAGTCATCCTCATTTGCTTTGCGCATGATCTTTTTAAGCGGATGGACAATCTCATCATCTGTAAGCGTCCTCTCCTCCATTGCAACTTGTCCGCATTCGATCCCTCTTGCTGTCTCGACGATCACCGATTCTCCTATCGAAAGCAAAGTTCCGTCCGGATCAAAATAATAGATTTTACCGACGTCCTTAAACCGGACGCCTATCACTTGTGCCATTGTGTTCTCCTTTATTACATATTATAAAGTTGCAGCTGTTCGCATTTTAGCGCAGAAACAAGTCGAAAGCAACGTTAAATTTGCGTTTTGGTCAATCATTTTTCTAATTTCAGTCATTTCCTCTGCCAATTTCAAAAGCGCCTTTTTGGTCAGCTGCTCTGAAAGAAGTTTTGTTTCCTCGCTCGTTTCCTCTAAAGCCTCCAAGGCAAACAGTAACGCATCCCGAAATTGCTGAAACAGAAGTTCTGTCACTGAGCGAAAAAGTGTTCTGTCTTTTATAAACGGGGAACATACCGATAAAAGTTCGAACTCTGTTGGCTGACAAATTGCAGCAGCAATCTTTTGACAAAGATCTTTTTCCTTCTCCTGCTTCAGCTCAATTGTTTCTTCGTTTATCATAAAGATAGTAACGCGCGATCGGATTGTTTCAAGAAGCGGTGCACTTGACTGCGCTGTCAGTACAAATAAAACAGAGCGGGGCGGTTCTTCTAAAATCTTTAGCAGTGCATTCTGCGCCTGCACTGTCATTTTATCAGCGCCGTCGATCAAATATACCTTATATTCCGCTTCATTTGGAATAATGTACGCATCCTCCCTGATCGACCGGATTGCATCAATATGCAGAGAGCGGGCGGCGCCGGTTCCAGCTTCTCTTTTGATATCGGGATGGATTCCCTTTTTTACTTTGCTGCACCCTGCGCACGTCAAGCATGGGCGCCCTTCTGCGCCGGTGCAAGCCGCAAAACAGGCGATCAACTCAGTGATAGTCGCTCTTTTCTCTTCATCTGCTCCTGTAATTAAAATCGCATGCGGAACTTTTCCGCTTCGCAGAACCTTAAGAACTTCTTCTTTTACTGCATGATAGCTTTGCACAATTCCACCCACTATACCTTTTCATAATGTTCCACATTTAAGACGAAAATAGTCGCCCCACCTACTGTCACCTCGATCGGGAAGGAGGTATACATCCCGACCTCCATCGCTGTTGCACTCGGGACAATCTGCGTTCGTTTGCTGCTATATTCTGTGATGATCTCAATCACTTGGTTGACCTTGTTATCCTCTGTACCGATCAAAAATGTGGTGTTGCCGGCTTTTAAAAATCCACCTGTTGTCGCAAGCTTCGTCACCTGGAATCCTTCTCTTGTTAACACGGATAAAACCATGGAACTGTCGTCTTTCCCAACAATTGCTAATACAAGTTTCATAATCAATCCCCCATTTCAGGCAATTTTTTTTGTACATCCTATTTATTCTTCTATTTTACCACCTTGATTGTAAAAATGCCATAGTTTAATAAAAAAGAGACAGCAGTTTTCGTGATTTTCTCTCCTGGCATCAAAATAGGAACACCAGGCGGACAAGGGCAAGCCGCTTCTGCTGCAATTCTTCCCACGGATTTCTCAGTACAAACCAGTTCGCAAGGAGCCAAAACAGCTTCTCGCAGAGACAATACCCGATTCACTTTTGGTTCTTTTGGCCTCCAGATATCGCTCTGATCGCGCCTTGGCAGCGTTTTTATCGCACGCTGTAATCGGTCGAAATCCTCTTGTCGATTAAACGGGGTCGGGATCAATACAAGATTGTTATCGTCGCAGTATTCCGGTTCTATCCCACATTCCCTGAAATGCTCAGCGGCTTCTTTTCCCCCGACGCCAATCGCCGCGGTAGTAAAGCAAAGTCTCGTCGGGTCACAATTTCCCACAGGAAAAACAATTCCCTTCTCGGATGCAGTTTTTTTGATTTGTTCTGTAGCCTCGGTCAAATCGAAAAACGCATTCTTTCCTCGCTCTTCCAGCCAATTCCGACACAAATCAATCGACGCCATCACAGGGTACGAGGGGCTAGTTGAGCCAAACAGCGCCATCGCTTCCTTACTTGCGCTTACAAATCGGCCGTCACCTATCATCAACCAAGCCGCCGGCGTCAGCGCTGGGAGTGTTTTATGTAGGGAATACGCCGCCATCGATGCCCCGCAGGCAATCGGGTCAAACTTACACGATAAAAACCGAAGATGTGCTCCGTGTGCGGCATCTACTAGAAGCGGGATTGCAAAAGGATGCAGCTTTTCTGCAATTTCTTCAACGTCTGATAGTACCCCATAATAATCGGGACTCGTTAAATACACCGCCTTTGCATTGGGATGCTTCTGATACGCCATCAGGATATCGTCAGGATGAACCCTACCCGGGACCCCCTCCCCGGCGTCTTTGCGGGGATACACCCAGATAGGTTCTATGTTTAAAAGCGCCATCGCATTGACAGCACTGCGGTGAATGGTCCGCCCAACAATCATTTTTCCTCCCGCCGGCATGGCAAGTCGCAGCATCGTCTGGATACATAAGGTACTCCCTCCCGCGCTGAACAACGCTTTTTGCGCGCCATACAGCGCTGCCGCTTTTTTTTCCGCCTCCAAAATCACGCTGCTTGCCTCATACAAGCTGTCAGTATCAGGAAGCTCTGTTGTATCCATAGAAAAAAGCTCTCTCAGAAACGGTGCATTGCTTTTATGGCCCGGCGTATGAAACGAGACGCGGCCTCTTTCTTTTTCTCTTAGCAAAGCATGATAAAGCGGGGTAAATTCCACTTTCATCCCCCCCAGGTTTTCTCTTCTTTTTAACAAAACCATTCTATCATTTTTTCCTCATATAATCCAATCTTTATATACTTTTCGTAATACCAATCGTTTAATATACACTTATAATTATTTTCAAAAAGAAAAAATCGCGTTCAGAAATTTTTTCCTCACGCGATTTTTTCCTTTTTGAACGCAATCTTTGCATTTCTTAGAAATTCTTTATCTTGTTTTTACTGCGTCGGCCGGTCCGATATTTGATTGACTAATTTCACAAATTGCTTCCGACACCTCTGCGTCAGTCCCTTTCCTCGCAATATCAGCTAAGCTCACCATTCCGTCGATGATTCCATCCTTTAAAACAGGCAGGCGTCTTACTTGCTCCGAAGCCATCATATCTGCTGCATCTTTCACGCTCTGCTGCGGGGTT
>CAKSKO010000042.1 GCA_934465125.1 uncultured Eubacteriales bacterium | reverse complement strand
GCTTTGGTCTTTACCGCAGCACTTCTTATATTTTTTCCCGCTCCCGCAAGGGCAAGGATCGTTTCTCCCGACCTTTTTCTTTTTGCGGACGGTTTTGTTGGCGGTATCGGTTCCGTCGGAACTCGTTGCGGTCGGTTTTGCCACTTGCTCACGCTTTGGAGCATCTTCCTGCCGTTTAATCTGGACAGTCAGCATCATCCGCGCGGTATCCGCACGGATCGACGCGATCATCTCATCAAACATATCAAATCCCTCTAAGCGGTATTCGACAACCGGATCATGCTGACCGTATGCGCGCAAACGAATCCCGCGCTTGAGTTCTTCCATCGCGTCGATATGATCCATCCACTGGGTATCGACATTCTTAAGCAAGACAACGCGCTCAAGCTCACGCATCAGCTCGCTGCCAAACGCTTCCTCACGTTTCTCATATAGCTCTTTTGCTTTCTCTGTGATCAGCTTCACTAAATATTCCGGTTCGAGCGCTTCGAGCTCGTTTGTCGTGTATTTTAGATCATCGTCGCCTAAGAGCCAGCCGCGGTAGTAATCGTGCAACCCTTCGAGGTTCCAGTCGTCCTTGAGGGTGTCTTTCGGTAAATAACGGTTTACGGTACTCTCAACCGTCTGCTCGATCATTTTGCAGATCTGATCTTTTAGATTGTCTCCATTTAGCACCTGATCACGTTGCCCGTAGATCAATTCGCGCTGGCGGTTCATCACGTCGTCAAACTGCAAGACATTCTTACGGATCCCGAAGTTGCGCCCTTCAACCTTTCTCTGCGCGCTCTCAATCGCGTTTGAGAGCATCTTATTTTCGATCGGAACATTTTCTTCCACATGAAAGCGTTCCATCATATTCTGCATTCGTTCTCCACCGAACAAACGCATCAAATCATCTTCAAACGAAAGGTAGAAACAGCTTTTTCCCGGATCTCCCTGACGCCCGGCACGTCCGCGCAGCTGGTTATCGATTCGCCTGGATTCATGCCGTTCGGTTCCCATAATATACAATCCGCCGGCTTTTCTTACCTCTTCGGCTTCTTCTTTGATTTTCTCTTTATGCTTTTGATACAGCTGCTGATACGTCTTTCTAGCGTTTAAGATCTCTTCGTCTTCCGTTTCAGAAAAACCAGTTGCTTCCGAGATCAATTCTTCTGAAAACTTCATTTTTCGCATTTCAGCTTTTGCCATATATTCTGCGTTACCGCCCAGCACGATATCGGTTCCGCGCCCCGCCATGTTGGTTGCGATCGTAACAGCGCCTTTTTTCCCGGCCTGCGCGATGATTTCGGCTTCCTTGTCGTGATATTTCGCATTGAGTACCTCGTGCTTGATTCCGCGGCGTTTGAGCATTGAACTCAAAAGTTCTGATTTTTCAATCGAGATGGTACCAACAAGAACAGGTTGACCTTTTTCATGGCAGGCGATGATATCGTCGATCACCTTCATGAATTTACCTTTTTCTGTTTTGAAGATATGGTCGGGCAGATCTTCTCTGACCATCGGTTTATTTGTTGGGATTTCGATGACGTCGAGCTTATAGATTTCACGGAATTCGCCTTCTTCGGTCATCGCAGTACCGGTCATACCAGAAAGCTTTGTATACAAGCGGAAATAGTTCTGGAAGGTGATTGTAGCCAGCGTTTTTGATTCGCGCTCAACCTTTACGCCTTCTTTCGCTTCGATTGCTTGGTGCAGCCCTTCGTTGTAGCGACGGCCGTACATCAAACGCCCGGTGAACTCGTCGACGATGATGACTTCACCATCTTTTACCACATAATCGATATCCTTTTGCATCACGCCGATAGCTTTGATCGCTTGATTGATATGATGCTGAATCGTGATATTGTCGGCGTCTGTTAGATTCTCAAGGTTAAAATATTTTTCCGCCTTTTTTACACCGGCAGGCGTTAGTGTTGCGGTCTTTGCTTTTTCGTCGACGACATAGTCGCTGTCTTTGTATTGCTCGTCGTTATCTTCTTTTGTGTTGACCTCGGCTACCTTTACCATCTTGAGCGTTTTAGCAAAGCGGTCCGCAATAGTATAAAGCTCTGTCGACTTATCGCCTTGACCCGAGATAATCAACGGGGTTCTCGCTTCGTCGATTAAAATAGAGTCGACTTCATCGACAATCGCGTAATTGTGCCCGCGCTGCACCTTTTGCTCTTTGTAAATGACCATGTTATCTCTTAGATAATCAAAGCCCAATTCATTATTTGTTCCGTATGTAATATCAGCGGCATACGCTTTTTTACGATCCTCGTTATCGAGATCATGGACAATTAACCCGACAGTCAACCCTAAAAACCGGTAGAGTTTTCCCATCCATTCTGAGTCGCGCCTCGCCAAATAGTCGTTAACAGTAACAATATGAACGCCTTTTCCTGTTAACCCGTTTAAGTAAGCCGGTAGGGTTGCAACAAGTGTTTTTCCTTCACCGGTTTTCATTTCGCTGATTCGTCCCTGATGCAATACGATTCCGCCGATAATCTGAACCGGAAAATGGCGCATTCCCAGAACGCGGTCAGAGGCTTCCCGGCAAACGGCAAATGCGTCCGGAAGGATATCGTCTGTTGTTTCTCCTTTTTGCAGGCGCTCCTTCAAAATTGCCGTTTGATTTACAAGTTCCTCATCGCTCATATTTTTATAATTTTCTTCTAGATTTAGAACCGCATCGCAAATTGGTTGCACGCGTTTTAATTCTCGTTTGCTGTAGTTGCCGAATAAAGACTGTAAAAAATTCATAAAGTCACCTCAAGCATACATTTTATTGTAAAATAGAATTCCAATAGCTTTTCTATTATAACACACATGTTTTGGGAAATCACTAGCTTTATGATAAAATTACAATGCGCAGTTTCAATATAAACAGTTTTAGCATTTTTCTTTCTTGTTATTTTAGAGATGATATGTTAGAATTATAGTAACTTGCGAATGATTGGAAAAGCAGCGCAACACAAAGGAGGGGTACTGAAATTGAAAAAGGTATTCTGTGCATTATTTGCAGTGGTTATACTGCTCGGTACCTTTTCTTATATAGAAGATTCCGTCAAAGAAATAGGAGCGGCATCGGGAAACTGGAGTGATGATACGTCGGAACCGACCCAGAGCGGGGGAGTGTATCAAATCAGAAAAGGTGCGGAGCTTGCCTGGATTGCAAAGCAGGTAAATGCGGGGGAGAACTTTAGCGGAAAGACATTCAAGCTTCAAAACACGATCGACCTTTCCGCGCATAACTGGATTCCGATTGGCGGCAACGGAAGCGATAATGCTTTCGGTGGGACATTCGACGGAAATCGTCAGTCGATTACAGGGCTTACGATCACCAGCTTAAAAAGCGATGGGAGCGGGCTATTTGGGATTATTGCAGAGGCAGGAACGGTCAAAAATTTAACGATAACAGGAACCATTGATGTTGCTGATGGTGGGCAGGGGACGATTGGCACCGTTGCGGGAATCAATTACGGAACCATCGACGGATGCATCAATAAAGTATCAGTTTTGGCGACATGGCATCGAATTGGAGGAATTGTTGGTTCCAGTGAAGGCGGACTTGTGATTAACTGCGGAAATGAGGGAGAGATAAAGGGCTATGAAGCAGTCGGCGGGATCTGCGGGCAGATGGATGGCGGTGCAAAGACGGTCAACTGCTACAACATAGGCAATCTCGCGGAAGGAGATCCGGGAGAAGGCAATCAAATTGGCGGAATTGTGGGATGGAGCGATAAGGATGAAGAGATCATAAACTGCTATAGCAACGCGTTGATTAGTTGTGAGGAAGGTGAGGAGATCGGCGGCGTCGCGGGAGACAGTGTCGATTCAACTGTTAAAGATTGTTATTGGAATCAAGAGCTCATATCAAAGGGAATAGGAAACGGCGACTCCAGCTCAGTGACAGGGATGAAGTTAGAGGATATGCAAACCAAGCAATTTGCTGATATTTTGACAGAAAATGCGAAAAACTATAATCAGACTCAACCGAAAATAAAAGCAGTCGCCTGGGTGCCGCTTATAAATGGCACGCCGACCTTTGAAGCTGGGCAGACAGAACCGACCTATGAACTAACCATTCCATCGACGATCGAGATGAAGAATTTAAAGAGAAAATCCGAATCCGAAGCCGATAGAATTGCGATCAAATTGTTTGACGTCAAAATGAGCAACCTATTTGTACCATCTGGTCAGACATTAACGGTAACAGTTTCGCCATCGGAGGGATCTGCATTCCAGATGAAGAGTCGATACGGAAAAGTGTTGCCATACGATATTTTCAATCAGAAGTCAGGCGGAACAGCGCTTCCGGTAGGCGGAACGTTCATGGTTTGTGATGAAAATGACAATCAGAGCAAAGAGAAGACAGTGACAGGGCGCACGCAGGTTGATCAGAGCAAAATTACAGCGGCGGGAGAGTTTAGCCAGACGGTGATATTCCAAGTAAAATAAAAATAGTTTGGGGCTAGGAATCGTATAGAGTCCTAGTCTCAAATAAAAAAGTAAAAAAACGAGGAAAAAGTACTTGATTTTTCTAAACGGTTATGGTAAAATCCAACTTGTACCGTTTTGCTGGTGTGGCGGAATAGGCAGACGCAAGGGACTTAAAATCCCTCGGTGGCAACATCGTACCGGTTCAAGTCCGGTCACCAGCACCATTCCTATCTAAGAGATTTTTGATTCTGAATGGTAAAAGATAAGCTGTATGTCAAATAAAAATTTCTCATTAAAGGAGCGATATTACTATGAAAAATTTTTTTGAATCAGACATATTTTATAAACGTTGTAACAATCGCGCTATGAATGGGAAATTAATTATCACCGCTGTTATCATAGTAATGTTGTTGTTCTCCCTTTCAGCTTGTGGGGAATTGCCGTCTTCCAACAAAGACGAACAAAACACTTCTATCATGGAAAATACGCTGGAATCAGTTGATATTGTCTCTTCCACAGATACGGACATTTCGCCCGATGAAGATACCTCAGAGGACAAAAGTGCTCCGATAGGCGAGGATACCGCCGCTGATGATTCTTGGAAGGATGAATTTGAAAAAAGTTTGCTGGACAACTACGGTGTTAAACCGGATCACTATGAAGAATTGGACAATGGTGTATATCAGGTCTATGTAGAAATTGATGGTAAAGTTGTCCCTTATGTTGTGGTGAATTCCGCAACTGGTTACTATCATGGTTAAAATTAAATAACAATACGAGTGCCAGACGCATAGATGCAGGGCCGATAATCCGTAAGCTAACAGGCTGCACGGGTTATCGGACCTTTTTTGTTTTTCTATGGAGCAGTTTTGAAAACACGAATTTATTGTAGCTTTTCCGCACTTCGACATAAATCTATGTATTTCTGTGCGTCTGCTTCGCTTTTGTTAGCGAAGAAATCCACTACGCATTTTGGAACTGTTTGAGACACCTTATCGTGAAACACAATACCGTCAAGACTGATGTTCATTTCTTCAGCAATTAGCGCGACAGTTTCAAATCTTGGGTTGCTCTTGCAGTTTTCGATTTCAATAATGGTGCGGGAACACATATTAAGTCGATCTGCCAACTCGCGTTGAGTTATTTTTTTCTGCTCCCGTTTTTCCCAGAGTTTATGGGCAAAACGATCAAGAAAGTTCATTAGAAATCACCCCTACTATATTGTAAGGTGAGCCATAATTCACATAAATACACATATAACTCACATAGAGTGAGCGACTTAGTTTTCTTGTGGTTATCCTTTTTTTGAAGAGTGTAATTGCTTTAAGCAATTCGCTCTTCTTTTTTTCGCCCAAAATTCTTTATAAGGCTTTTTTGCTCGCGTTTTCAGCTTTCAGGTCCCTATTGGTTATTCGTACCAAGAAGCCCTTGGAGGCATGTCGCGCAATTAACTGTGTGCGGCTTTTTATTTTGTATCCTTAGCGGGACTTTAACGGCGTAGATATGATTATGACAGCTCATATTCAATTTCCTCAATTATATGATACAAAGTATGTATCCCCAAAAAAACGGCAGTGAAAAAGAACTTATCGAAGTATTATCAAGAAACAATTAGATCGAACTAGAGCAGATGAGAAAAGGGTAAAATCCTAACTAAAATGGTTGTAATGAGTGCATGTTTTATTCCACTGCTGCAAAATAGTACATCAGTGGAGACACAATACCGCGCAAGGATGCAGATTGATCTCGGCGACGCCCAAAGCTTGTTCTTATTTGAATAGAAATTAGTAATATTGTTTAATTTTCAACATGGGAAATAGTCAAAAACCAACATATTAAAATTTCACATATGCAATATATACAAAATACTTGAAGTGTCATTTGCTTTGTGTTAAAATCTATTTAAAACCAGCGAAAGAAAATGTTGTGAAACAACGGAATGTGGCGAAAAGGAGGGAATCTACGATATTACTTGAAGATATAGTTTTACGAATAAAATCCGTCTTTTTATAAGTTTTTTCACCCGCAACATGATAGAAAATACGAACAGATTTTTGCTGATTAGAAGAAATATTTCACTATACCAAAAACATGAATTTCAGGAGGATATACAAATGAATGAAGCAAAAGAAAAGAGATCGATAGGGCATTCGATAATGGTGGTGGTAGGCATTGTTCTCTGCGTTATTTTAACGCCCATTCTTATTATTAACGTAACACTTATTGTAAAAGGAATTATTGATGAAGAGCGTGTCCCGAGTTTTGCAGGGTATTCTCCTTTGATCGTACTTTCTGATTCTATGGAACCAACAATTTGTAGTGGAGATTTGATTATCATCAAAGCGATTGATCCGCAAGATGCTCAAGTTGGCGATGTGATTTCGTTTAAAGAAGATGAGGCGGTTATTACCCATAGAATTGTTGCGATAGAAACAACGTCTTCTGGGGAACTGCAATTTACCACAAAGGGTGATATAAATAATACAGAGGATATCAAAAAGGTTTCACAAGAAGATTTAGTTGGAGAATACATAGTAAGAATTCCTGGAGTTGGAACAGTTGCGATGTTTTTACAAACCCCAACCGGACTGATCATATTCGTAGCAGTACCGCTTGCGTTATTTATCATCTATGATATTTTAAGTAGAAGAAACAGATCCAAAAAAGAAAAACAGCTTACAGATGAATTGATGCAAGAGATCGAGCGCTTGAAAAGTGATAAAGAATCGTAGGTATTTTTCCTCATCGTGCCACGGATGAGGATGAAATATAAATTACACATAATGGTAAGAAAAATGATGTTGTAAAAATTTGGTGGTAAAAGTTAAGGAGGGAAAAATCATGACAAAAACTAGAAAAAATTACGCAATGCGTATCTCGGCAATTCTTCTGATGCTTACTATGACTTCATTATGTATGGTTAGTGGGACATTCGCTAAGTATACGGCGAAGAAATCTAATTTCGATAGTGCAAGGGTAGCGTCATTCAAACTCGATTTCAATGGTGCTGACCTACCTACGCAGGACATTGCTGTAGATCTTTTTAGTACCACTTCTTTAGGTGATAAGCTAAAGTCCTCTAATAGCGATAAAGTTGTAGCTCCGAGCGCCTCTGGATTTTTTAAGATTGCAACAACAAATGAAGGTGAGGTTGCGGTAAAGACTACGTTCACGTTTGCGGAAACAAATGATAACAATATCCCGATTCAGTATGCCGTTACTACTTCCGAGGATCTCGATGGAAATGAGACATGGAAACCAGCTGCTGACGGCGTCTCAATTCCGGGAGCGAGTTTAGCAGCAAATGGCGGTTCGACCACACAATATGTCCACTGGAAGTGGGTAACACCTGCTGATGTCGATGGGGGGCCTACAGGCGACAAAACCGACACTGATTTTGGCACGGCGGGAACCCTTGCAACAGTAAAAACTACAATAACCTGTAATGTAGAACAAGATACTGGAGCTTAAATCTTGTTTCAAGAAATGTTATGAAGTTCAAATTTCTCCCTCTGTCGTGGCAAGAGGGAGAAATGAATTTCATTTTTTAAGTTTGACCAGACAGGACGAATCTCGCCCTGTGTGTTCGAATTTAAAAGTAAGACTGTTATCAAAGTGTAGAGGGGGCCTATACGGTGGATAATTATAAGTCAAATAAGAAGGAAAAAAGAAATATTTTTGTGATTGTAATGTTACTATTTGCGATTATAAGCAGTTGTACAGTAGGATTTTTTATTGGGAGGAGCGGAGAAAACCCGGTTGATACGATTTATCTCAAAGAGCCGCAAAAGGCTGTTTCATTTAACGTGGGAGGTCACGCGTTATATACAGACGGCAGCCCTGTTAAAAATTCCAACCTAGAGGTACACAGT
>CAKSKO010000041.1 GCA_934465125.1 uncultured Eubacteriales bacterium | reverse complement strand
TCTGTACTCTTTTTAAAAACAAAACCTTCATTCCAACCGCTAAAAACATTTTCTTAATCTGATGGAATTTTCCCTCACAAATTTCGATTGTAACCTCAGACTGTCTCGCAGATTTTCTAATGAGAAGTTCCGCCGGAAGACATACCGTCCCATCCAGAAACTCAATTCCCTTCCGAAATTGTTCTTGCTCTTTTTCTGTTACCATCCCATCGACAACCGCTTCATATCTCTTATACACCTTCTTTTTGGGCGAAAGCATCTTATGCGCAAATTCTCCGTCGTCTGTTATAATGATAAGCCCTACGGTATCGATATCAAGCCTCCCGGCCGGAAACAGCCCTTTTCGATACCATTTTTGGGGGATAAGATCGAGAACCGTTTGCTGCCTTGTATCCCGACTAGCCGATAAAGCCCCTTTCGGTTTATTCATCATGAGATACAAATAGCGGCGAAAGTGTAACTCTTCGCCGCATACTGTTATGTTCTGATTTTCAGGATCAACTTTTTGCGCGGAATCTTTGAGGATCTTACCGTCAACCGCAATTTCGCCGCTCTTGATCCTAGATTTTACTTCTTTTCTACTTCCTATCCCCTGCGATACAAGAATTTTATCAATTCGCTCTATCGGCATCTTTATTCTCCCCTTTGTTTTCTACAATCTCATAATACGATACGATATATATCAACCCGGATTAATCTGTTGGAGCTTCTGGCATTGCGGGGTCGGGCGCTAGCGTTTCACGTTCAGTTGACCTTGTCATTCGTTCCTTTGTTGCGCCCGGCTTTACTGAAAACGTCGTCACCGGTTTATCTTCTAGCTGCATCCCATTTGGTGGAACAAACCCATGCATAAATCCGCCCAATTCCACCGCGCTAATATCTCCACCAACCACTCTTCCGTCATAGAGCAAAAGATTTGCCCGGATTCCAGTTGTGTGTCCAGGGTAATTGCACACCTCATAACTTATTCGTTTACAGGTTTGCTCTTTATAATCTGAAAGATCCAACCCCTGTTGCTTTTGAATCTCGTTATACTCTTCATACGTTTGATTGAATTCCGCCGGTATAACAACCTCCGAAATTTCCACAGGTTCCTCATGAACCTTCCAACCGAATTGGGATAAGAAAGCAATCCTGGCGGCATTATCTTGCGCGCTAAGACTATATTTTCCCGATGGAGAAACAGCAAAAAGCTTAGAATCGCTTCTGCTAAAAAGAAAAAATGCCGCAACAACGATTAACAATACTACAACTCCACAGAGGATCAATTTCTTTTTTGAAGTCTTTAGTGAACAAACGAACATTATCCATGCCCCCTTTTATCCTATTAGTATGCAGAATTTGGGACATTCATAACTGCCATTCTTAGTTTGTTTCATATTATTTTAAAAATGAGCTGGAGTATTCTATCATCTTTCACAACTATTGTTTTATGAGAATTTTTCAATGTATCCTTGTACAAACACAAATAAAATCAAAAGCGGTAAAACAAACATTAGATAAAAGCGAAGCCATTTCGGGAATTTCATCCCTTCGCCCTGATTGGCTTCTTTGATGAAATTCTCATATCCCCAACCATATTTTGTTGTACAAAATAAAACATAAACAAGCGCACCAATCGGCAAAATATTTGCGCTTAAGATAAAATCCTCCAAATCAAGCACCGTCGTTCCTGTTCCAAATGGAGTAAATCCACTCAGCAGATTCGGTCCAAGCGCGCAAGGAAGGGAAAGGACAACAAGAAAAACTGTGCTTATCAGAACACTCTTTTTCCTCGTCCATGAAAACAGATCCATCCCAAACGAAACAATATTTTCAAACACTGCAATTACCGACGACAATGCCGCAAAGCTGATGAAAATAAAGAAAAGCGTCCCCCAGATCCTTCCTCCCGCCATCTCGTTAAAAATATTCGGGAGCGTAATAAAAATTAATTTTGGTCCGCTTCCCGCGTCGACCCCAAAGGAAAAACAGGCCGGGAATATAATAAATCCTGCAATCATTGCAACAACGGTATCCAGGACCGTAATGTGAATAGCCTCTCCTGTTAGGCTTCTGTCTTTTTCGAGGTAACTACCAAAGACCGCCATACTCCCAATACCGATACTCAGGGTAAAAAACGCTTGTCCCATCGCTTCACTCACGACATTCCAAATCCCCTGCTCGACCATTTTTCCAAAATTCGGTTTAATATAAAATAGAATTCCTTCATACGCCCCTGGTAACGTCACCGCATGGACCGCTAGCGCAATCATAATAATTAGAAGAGTCGACATAATTACTTTTGTAATCTTTTCAACGCCGTTTCGAAGTCCCAATGCGCAAACACCAAACCCAATTACAACAGCGAGTACCATCCAAAATACAGATTGGGAGGGACTTTGAAGCAGCCGTTCAAAAGCGTCAGCAACCTGGTTTGTATTTTTTCCTTCAAAATCACCCTTCGCCATAGAAAAAAGATACGAAAGTGTCCATCCCGCGATCGTAGTATAAAACATCATTAGTAAAAGATTTCCAGCCATGGCTAGATATCCAAAATAGTGCCATTTCTTTCCACTTTGTTCAAGAACCTGAAAAGAAGACGCCACGCTCTTCTGACTTGCTCTCCCAACAGAAAATTCCATCACCATAATAGGCAGACCAAAAAAAAACAGAAAGATTAGGTAGATGATAACAAACGCTGCACCGCCGTTTTGTCCTACCACATACGGAAACCTCCAAACGTTTCCAAGCCCTATTGCACATCCTGCCGCCAACAATATAAATCCAAGCCTTGACGATAATCTTTCCCTGCTTTGTTCCACTTCGTTTTCCACTTCCCAACAATATCATGATAACTCACAATGGTAATCTTGCCACCATTGTGTATATTAGTGATTCATTATTATACGATTCCTGTTATTTTATAAGCTACAAAAAGATATAAAAATAACCGTTCCCCCTGGCGCAGAAGAACGATTATTCTTATAAAGAAAAAAGGTAAAAATAATGAAAATTTGATATGAAAACTCACATCGCATTTTATTATAATGGAATACACTTTATTTGTAAAGATTTTTTTCAAATTTTATACAATATTGTGAACAATTTTCGACACACGCTCCACACCCATTGCATTTCAGTGGATCTACAATCGCCAAAAAGTTCTGTACCTTGATCGCATCGCTCTTGCAGACCTTTTCACATCTTTTGCAGCCAATACATCCCACCTTGCAAATCTTCCTTGTTTTTGCCCCTTTATCATAATTCGAGCAACGTACAACCGCCTGTTCCTGCACTGGAACCAACTGTATAATTTTTTTCGGGCAAGTCGATACGCAAGCAGAGCATCCCATACATTTTCGTGGATCGACTATCGCTACGCCACTGCAAATAGCAATCGCATCATATGGACACGTCTTCTGGCAATCTCCAAGACCAATGCATCCGTATTGACACGCACCAATCCCTTCGAATAACTGTGTCGCCGCTAGACAAGAGGATAACCCTTGATACTTCATTTTATCGCTTGTATTCCCCCTGATTCCCGCGCATTTTACGATTGCTGTCTTGTAGGCAACCGGAGTGTCACCAATGCCTAAAATCTCCGCAATTTTCTTGGCGGTCTCTTTTCCTCCCGGCGAGCAAAGCCCTGATTTTGCCTGTCCGGCTGCAAGTGCCTCTGCATAACCAGAACATCCCGAAAATCCGCACGCGCCACAATTCGCTCCGGGAAGTATTTCGTTGATTCTTTCTGCTTTTTCGTCCTTTGGAACCGCCATTACTATCGCAGCAGCCGCTAAAATGAAACCTGCCAAAAGTCCCAGCCCCGCTACGATCAGAACAGGAACCAATATCTCATGCATCATTATCCCTCCGTCAGCCTAAAAAGCCCTCTACAACACCCTGGAATCCCAAAAAGGAAATCGCAACAAGCGACGCCGCAACCAATGTAATCGGAAGTCCCTTGAGTGATTCTGGGATATCGTTCGCCTCAATTCGCATGCGGATACCGGAAAAAAGAACCATTGCAACAAGGAATCCAACCCCAGCTCCAAGCGCGTTTACAAGTGCTTGAAGGAATCCAAACGAAGCGTCGCTTTGTGCTCGTTCAATCACAAGCATTGTCACCCCTAACACCGCGCAGTTTGTCGTAATCAGTGGAAGATAAATTCCTAGCGAATGATAAAGTAGAGGCATATACCGCTTCAATACGATCTCAACAAGCTGCACAAGCGCTGCAATCATTAAAATAAAAACGATCGTCTGTAAGTACGAAAAGCCGTACGGCTCTAATAGGTATGTATAAATCGGCCAGGTGACGGCCGTCGCCAGCACCATAACAAACGTCACCGCAGTGCTCATTCCAACTGCTGTATTGATCTTTTTTGAGACTCCTAAGAACGGGCAGATCCCTAAAAATTTACTCAAAACATAATTTTCTGTTAAAATAGACGCCAGAAAAATCGCAACTAGCCCCTGTATCATATGTGCTCTTCTCCTTTTTCCGGTATCTCTTTTGTTTTTAGACATATGGTTTCCATCGGACATATCTCGCAGCCTATCTTCCTTGCTACCCTTTTGTTCCCGGAAAGCTTTGTCGAAAGCGCAATGAGCATCCCAAACACAAAAAAGCCCCCGGGTGGCAAAATGAAAATAATGATCGGGTCGATGAGCCCTGCGGTAATAGGAATTCCGAACAAACATCCTGTTCCAAAAAGTTCACGGATGATTCCCATACACAAAAGCGCCACTGTAAATCCAACACCCATACCTAGTCCGTCGAGCAGAGAGGAGAACACCGCGTTTTTACTCGCAAACATCTCCGCTCTTCCTAAAATAATACAATTTACAACGATCAGCGGCAGAAAAATTCCCAGCGATTCATTAATTGCCGGCGTATATGCCTTGACAAGCATCTGCACCACCGTAACGAACCCCGCAATAATCGTGATATACGCAGGGATTCTTACTTTATCGGGGATCACCCTGCGCAATAGCGAAATCACAGCATTTGAGCAAACCAGTACCAAAGTCGCCGAGAATCCCATCCCTACCGCGTTCATCGCGGAAGTGGTAACGGCGAGTGTCGGGCATGTTCCAAGCACCAGACATAATACAGGGTTTTCTTTTACAATCCCTTTTGTAAATTCTCTTGTAAGTGATTGCGCCATACTTAATCACCCTTGCTTTCTAAAACAGCTCTGTATGAAAAGAGCGCCTGATTGACAGCGTCTGTCACCGCTTTGGAAGAGACGGTTGCTCCGGTCATCGCTTCGATTTCTCCATCGCCGGCTTTTTTGTTCTTAACTACAGAAAACCCATCCCCCGGTACCTTTTGCTTATATTGCGACTGGAAAGAATCCTTCACAGCGTTTGCTCCAAGCCCTGGTGTTTCATTCTGAGACAAAATCGCAACGCCTTTAACTTGCTCATCCTTTGAAACACCTGTCATTACAGTAATGGTACTGCTGTACCCCTTTTGTTTTGTTACAAATGTATATCCAACAAGCTCTCCGTTTTCGTCTTTTCCCACACAGCATTCGGAAACCCCGTCTACCTCCATTTGCTCAAAGAAAGCAGCATCCGGTAAAACAACTTTTCTCGTGTTTTCTGCCTTTTCTTTGTCCTGTTTTGCAATTTGATCTTTTGTTAGAAAGTTTGTACCAACAAGCAGTGCCGTTGTAATCAAACAGATTAAAAACAGCGAAAGCGCTGGAACGAGAATCTGGCGCAACGAAAAACGTTTCACGCTTTCTCCGCCTCCTTCCAATCCGGTCTGCGTTCTACAATCCGCTCAATATGAGGCACCAAAATATTCATCAAAATAATCGAGAACGATACTCCCTCTGGAAGCGACCCATACACTCTAATGAGAATCGTCAAGAGTCCGCTACCAACCGCAAATATCGCTTTTCCCTTTCCTGTTAGCGGACACGTTGCGTAATCTGTTGCCATAAAAAACGCGCCGAGTATAAGCCCTCCCGAGAGAAGGTGATAAAGCGGATCCTGACCGAGCAAAAAAGAGAGTAATGCGACAGTACCTAAATAACAAAATGGGATTACAGGTTTGATGACCCCACGGGCTAGTAAATAAACACCCCCGAGTAACAATGCTAGTACACATGTTTCTCCCAAACACCCTCCATGGTTTCCTAAAAAGAGATCCAAATAAGTCGGCTTGATCTGCGAGGCATTTTTTAACAGTGCAAGAGGGGTTGCAGTTGTTGTTGCATCGGCGCCGTGCGACAGATAGGAAAATGGCGCTGGCCATGTTGTCATCACAGAAGGAAACGATACCATCAAAATAATTCGCGCCGTTAGCGCCGGGTTGACAAAATTCTGCCCGATCCCACCAAACATCTGCTTGACGACGACAACCGCAACAACAGCACCGAACGCTGCCATCCAGAGTTTGATCGAAGCCGGCAGATTAAACGCTAGTAGAAGTCCTGTTACAACGGCGCTTAAGTCCGAGACGGTATTGTCGCGCTTCATTAACTTTCGGCTAATCCACTCTGAACAGACGGCCGATGTCACTGTTACCGCACAAACCAAAAGTGCTCTCGGTCCAAATAAAATCACAGAAGCGACCAACGCTGGAATCAGCGCAATGATGACGTCCAACATGATTCCCTTTGTCGTTTTCTTACCCCTTAAATGAGGAGAGGCAGAAACATACAGCAATTCTTCCACGTTTTCACCTCTTCCCATTCGTTTTGACAATCGTTTTCCCCATTCGGATTGCCTGCACCAACTGTCTGTGTGCTGGGCAATTATACGCGCAACAGCCGCATTCCATGCAGCTTGCTACCCCGAGACATTTTAATGCTTCTACATTCTTGAGATTCGCCTGTTTCTCTAATCGAGCAGGAAGAAGCCCCATCGGGCAAACCTCAGCGCATCTTCCGCACCGGATACAGGCCGTCGGTTTCGGAAGCTTTGCTTCTTTTTCTGCAAATGCTATAATCGCATTATTCTGCTTTAAAATGGGCAAGCCGTCGTCTGTCAGCGCAAGGCCCATCATTGGTCCACCCATCAAGATTTTTTTAGCCGGTTTTTGATATCCCCCGCAAAATGCGATGATATCCGAAATTTTTGTTCCGAGCGGTACGATCACATTTTGTGGTTTTTTTACAGCCGTTCCATCGATCGTAATCCGCTTTTTGACAAGTGGAATTCCTGTTCTAATATAGTCCGATAAAAATGCAACAGATGTAACGTTCATTACCAGACATCCAATATCCGCGGGAAGTTCTCCTTCAGAGATACGCCGCCCCGTACACGCTCTGATAAGTACCTTCTCCGCTCCCTGCGGATACCGCGAAGTAAGCGTCAGAACCCGAACCGCATCGTCCGGATCATATGTTTTACTGTCAGCGATCTGTTTTAACACCTTAATCACGTCCGGCTTATTATCTTCTACCGCGATAATCACCCTGTTTATCTCCAACAGTTCCTTTAAAAGATAAACACCCGAGAATACAGCATAGGAATTTTCAATTGCTTCCCTATGATCCGACGTAATATACGGTTCACATTCCGCTGCATTAACCAAAAGCGTATCAATCTTTTTGTCTTTTGGAAGACGTAGCTTGACATGCGCCGGAAATCCCGCTCCGCCCAGTCCTACCAGCCCGCTTTCCCTAACAGCAATGATTAAATCTTCCAAAGATTCAATCTTAGGCGGTTTGATTCCGTCAAACAGACGCATCTGCCCGTCGGATTCAATTACAATCGACTCGACTACCCCCGTTGGCAACTCGATGGAATCAATTTTTTTAACTATTCCAGAAACACTTGCATGAATTGGCGCGCTCAAAAACGCCTCGCTGTTTGCAATTATCTGCCCAACAGAAACAACATCTCCGACTTTTACAACAGGGGTACATGCTATCCCTATATGCTGCTTCATCGGGATTATCACCTCCGAAGGAGGCGGCATAACGATTGATTCTGATTCCGCGGTATTCTTATGGTGAGGTACTCGTATGCCGCCGATTGTCCGAAACAGCCGGAGCTTCGGTGATAAAAAATGATGCATCATGATTTTTCCCTTCTCCGCTTAGACTCTAATCAAAACCAGGAGGTTGACCGGTCATTTGTTCTTGTCTATACTTACTATAAAAAAACGTCTGACATGCCCAAAACGCAACAGAAATTTTCAATATAACCTGATTTTAATTCTCATCCGGTTCTTTTTCTCCCATTTAAGCTCTACTTCCTGAAAATCTGGAGCTTTTCAATTGCCGGCATCACACACCGGAGCAGAAACCCTGTCACCACTCCGGTTAAACCCGCAAAGACCAACAAAACCGGTAGATAAACAATCACAGCAGGAGACGTTAGTATCATTGCCACCCCAAGC
>CAKSKO010000040.1 GCA_934465125.1 uncultured Eubacteriales bacterium | reverse complement strand
GTGTCATACTTCACCATATAGACCATGTAGTCGAGATCAATAAACGGATCATTGATTCCCATTACTTCAAAAGTCTCCGGCTGGCTCACAGCTGCACGGAAAACAAGACGGCCAATTCGGCCAAAGCCATTGATACCAATTTTGATTGCCATAAAAACTTTACCTCCTGAAATTTTGTCCTTTCTTATTTTATAGTATTTCACTGGGCATTACAAGTATCTCCCATAAAATTTATGATCTTTTTATGAAATACAGAAAATTAAATAGATTACAGTTCCTTTTGAACTCTGATTTATCAAACATTTTTTAATAAAAATGAAAAATGAATCATTTCTTCTACATTTCTTGCCTTTTCTTCAAAATATTACTTTTTGTTATTCAACCCTTTTGTTCTAAGCATACTATCGGGGACTCTTCTTTCATCAACACTTTGATCTTTTTGTTGCGCTTTTTCTCTTTGGCGCAAATTTTCTGTTATTCGAATATTAGCTGCTTCATTTCGCATACGGTATCCCTGCTTGCTGTATCTTCCTTTTTGTGCAGTAGCACGAATTGCATCAGTAATTTCAATAAGAGAAATTACAATATAAGCAGCCAATAGAAGGTCGATCATACAAAAAGTGCCGTAGCCCGATACAGAATTGCTCACCCCAACCGCTTTTAAGGACAAAATCGGAACATCATATAAAAGAATCAAAAGTACAGCCGACATCCCAAAGGCAAAAAGCCGCTTTGGAATATTTTTTCCATCCATTCCTGCAAGCATTCTGGCTTGTGTAAATAAAAACAATAGCAGGAAAACAACAGCCAAAACATCAAGCATATCAGCGGCAGTGCTGGCGATAGAGGTGTTATACATAAATATGAGTATTAAGCGAATCGCCGCCCAAACAGTGGGGACCAGTGCCATAACCGGCACTTTAAGAAAAATATTTTTACCATAAAACTGGCAAAATGCTAAAATCAGAAAAACAAAGCTAGCTAAGATCGTTGTGGCCGATAAAATGATCGTTTTTATCGCATTTTTTTGTTCTATGATTGAAATGAATAACAAATATAACTCATTGATTCCTTCATATGCCATCACAATT
The DNA here is from genome assembly GCA_934465125.1 of uncultured Eubacteriales bacterium. GTDB lineage: Bacteria > Bacillota > Clostridia > Oscillospirales > Acutalibacteraceae > CAKSKO01. The sequence goes on along the minus strand of CAKSKO010000040.1, from coordinate 7,307 downwards.
CCTAACACAGTTGCAAATATCCCAGATAAAATATTTTTTTGAAATTTTACAGTTTCAGGGACATTTTTACATAGCAAAGACATAGTAATAAATAGTAGGACAAACACACAAAGCAATGAAAACAATAAATAAAATACGTTTTCTTCCATTAAGGAGGTACCAAAAGCATTTCCTTTTCCGACTGTAACCTGATAAACACGAACCGGTATCAAAAGCAAAAGAGAGACGACAAAGGGTATCCAAGTATATTTTAATTTCATAAAGCAACCCCCAAAAACTCAGTTTATTCCTTATCCATTCTAAAGCAACTAGTAATCAAAGTCAATAAAGCCAGGCGCTAAAGAAGAGAAAACAAAAAGAAAAAAACAAATAAACCGATTGTAACAATTATTTATAATTAGTAGAAAAGAGGTAAATCATGAAAAAACACCTTGTTTTATCAATCTTTATGTTTCTTTTTATGTTAGCAATCCCTTTTTTATCCATGGGAACAGATCCGATAAAAAGTGAATCATCAAAAGCATCTATAAAAACAGTCTCGTCCACCTTATCAGAAGCCGTTTCTACATCGAGTGAAAACATTTCTTCAAGTGAGAGTCCTGCAGCTTCTTCTCCTCCTGCCCCATCGAATAACAAAGAGGAATTCAGAGTCCTTGATCAATCTACAGGAAATCTAATAGATATCCCTGATCTTGAATTTACATACGGTGCTGTCATCACAGAAATGCCCCCGACCTTTTCAGAAGAAGCCCTCAAAGCACAGGCAGTTGCCGCTTATACCTATTTTTGCAGAGAACGAGAAGCGCAGCGAAACAATCCATCCCCTGATCTCAAGGGTGCTGATTTTTCTGTCGATACCGCGAACTGGAAATTTTACACTACAAAAGAACAAATGCAGGCAAGATGGGGAGGGAATTTTGATCCCTACTACCAAAAGCTAACGTCATCTGTTGACGCGGTCAAAGGACTCGTCTTAAAGAGTGACGACGAACTCATCGTCGCGGCATATCATGCAATATCTGGGGGAAATACAGAAACGTCTCAAGACGTATTCGGAGGAGAAAAGAACTATCTTGTAGCAGTCCCAAGCCCTGGAGACTTATTTGCTCCGAGCTATCAAACTTCTGCAGAATTTTCTGCTGATCAATTCAAAGAGTTGGCGTCGGCAAAGTGGGCCGATATCAACCTAGACGGCGATCCTTCTTCCTGGATCAAGGACTCACAAACAACGCCATCTGGAATGATTAAAAGTATCTGCATCGGGTCTGTTACCGCATCAGGCAGAGATGTCCGGGAAGCATTTTCGCTTCGCTCTGCTGATTTTGACATCGTTTGGAAGGATAATCAATTTGTTTTCACCGTTCGCGGATACGGACACGGCGTCGGTATGAGCCAATACGGCGCAGAATACATGGCAAAACAGGGATCAGATTATAAGCAGATTCTATCCTGGTACTATCCTGGAACGTCTATTCAAAGTATATTATAGCAACTCTTAGTCTCTATAAATCCCCCGTAAAATATAAAATCATTTAAAAAACTCGCTGCCAGATTGAAATTATCGGCAACGAGCTTTTTATTGTAATAGTCTAGATATGATTTTCTCTTTTATTCTCTAGATATTCGTCGTAGGTACACATTCGGTCGACTAAACCATCAGGAGTGATTTCGATAATTCTATTTGCGACTGTTTGGATAAATTCATGGTCGTGCGAAGAAAACAGGATATTCCCTTTAAAGTTTTTCAGTCCGTTATTAACAGCTGTAATCGATTCTAAATCAAGGTGGTTAGTAGGTTGATCGAGCAACAAAACATTGGATCCGAAAAGCATCATCCTTGAAAACATGCAACGGACCTTTTCTCCCCCCGAAAGCACATTCACCGGTTTAAAGATATCATCTCCGGAAAAAAGCATCCTGCCTAAAAATCCTCTGAGATAAGTTTCTGTCGTATCCTTTGAGTATCTTCTAATCCAGTCTAAAATCGTCAGATCGCAGCCATCAAAAAAGGAGGTATTGTCTTTCGGAAAATACGATTGCGTCGTGCTGACTCCCCATTTAAACTCTCCGGTATCGGGACTGATCTCTCCCATCAGGATTTGGAACAACGCGGTAATCGCGATCTCATTCTCTCCGATGAATGCTACCTTGTCGCCTTTATTAAGAGTAAAGCTGACGTTGTTTAAAACCTGATTTCCGTCGATCGTTTTAGAAAGGGAGTCTACCGTTAAAATATCTTTGCCTGCTTCTCGATCCATCGTAAAACCAATAAACGGATATCTTCTGCTCGATGCAGGCATTTCTTCGATCGTCAGTTTGTCTAGCAGCTTTTTGCGGGAAGTCGCCTGTTTTGATTTTGATTTATTCGCTGAAAAACGCTCAATAAACCTTTGTAGCTCTTTTGCTTTCTCTTCTTTTTTTTGATTCTGCTGTTTTAATAGTCTCTGCATCAGCTGACTCGATTCATACCAAAATTCGTAGTTTCCGACATACATTTTAATCTTCGTATAATCAATGTCTACAATGTGAGTACAAACATTATTTAAAAAATGCCTGTCATGCGATACGACGATCACTGTCCCAGGGTAATCAGAAAGGAATTCTTCTAACCAGGAAATCGCATCGATATCGAGGTGGTTTGTCGGTTCATCGAGTAAAATGACGTCTGGCTGCCCAAACAACGCCTGCGCGAGCAGCACCTTAACCTTTTGATTGCCTGTCAAACTTTCCATTTGCGCCGATAATAGCTCTTCCCCAAGCCCCAGTCCTTGCAGCAGCTTCGATGCGTCTGATTCTGCCTCCCAGCCGCCAATCTCAGCGAATTCTGCCTCGAGTTCCGACGCTAGAATCCCATCTTCATCGCCAAAATCTGGCTTCTCATATAAGGCATCTTTTTTCTTCATGATTTCGTAGAGATGTGCATTCCCCATAATAATGGTATCAAGAACTGTATACTGATCATACGCATAATGATCTTGCTTCAATACCGAAAGGCGTACTGACGAGGGAATAATCACCTCGCCGCTCGAAGGTTCCAGCTCACCACATAATATTTTTAGAAAAGTAGATTTCCCCGCACCGTTTGCTCCGATAATTCCATAACAGTTTTCGGGCGTAAATTTTAAATTCACGTTTGAAAATAAGTTTGTCCCATTAAAACTTAAACTGACATTTGTAACTGTAATCATTCTTCCTCCATCAAACTCTTTCTATCATCTAAATCAAAATAATGGTATTATAACACATCCTATCAAAAAAAAACAGAATCTTTTTGATCATTTTATCGTCGATTTCGAGCATAAAAGCCGCCATAGTTATTCTACAGCAGCTTTTATCAATAAACATATCTTCTTGATTATACTGTTTTGCTTCCTGTTTCGATCAAATTCAAGAATGCAATTTTTTCTTGCTTGAGTTCATTTTCTTCGAATCCATCCGAACCCCAATCGTCGTCGGGATCGATCTGAATGGAGTCTTTTGCCTCATCCATCTTCTTTGCTGCATAGCAGAAATCAATCATATCGACATTGGCAGCTTCCAGCATTGTATATACCTGGCAGTAACGGTTAATTGTTTGCCGGTCGTCAAGAGCGTTCTGACAGAATTCCCCCCCATTATTTTTGTATTGTTCTATAAACCTTGCTTCAATCGACCCTTCATTCTTCCCCAAATACCAATTAGGAAACTCTTTTAGCGCAACGATTTTGTTAACAATTCCGATTGTTGCCTGGCCGGGCACTTTTTTTGCTTCCTTTTGAGCAAGTTTGGCCTGTTTTCTTCTTCCGATTGCACCAAAAACAGCACTAACACAAGCACCAACAAGGCCGAGACTTGTTCCGAGATTTCCTCCAAGAAATCCGCTCGCACTTTTCAGCATCTTTGAAACAGCCACACCAGCATTTGTAACAGCTGCCCATTTCTTTTTATCGGCTTCGATCTGACTTTTTTCTCTCGATTGATTCAATAGCAAGACGGTTCGAATTTCGTCGATCGATATCTTACGCAATCCATTGTTTCTGATTTTCAGAATCGATTCTAGATATCGTTTCAAAAACTCGTTGTCTTTCACTGATTGTTGTTGTTTCGTGCTAGCTGCAATCATGCTAAATCCCGGGTATTTCTTTTTGTCTGCAGTACCCACGACAATTTTCTCAGGCTCGCCTGTAAGATGGCCTCCTTCTCTTTTATGCACCCTTGTAAGAAGACGTTTTATCTCTTTTTCTGCTTTTTCATTTTTCTTGCTGTTTGCAACAGACTCTGCACTATTGGCAGCCATATCAACAATACCTTTTGCTGCGCCTATCGCACCAGCCGCACCCTTCATAGCCTTAATAGAACCTTGCATTTGTTTTAGTTGGGTTCCTTCAGCAAACACATTTATCCCAGAAGTTGCCGCCGTTAGCGCTGAATCAGCTGTTCCTAATATGCCGGACAGAGATTTTGTTGCCGCTAAAGCTCCTTTTGATCGAGAACTGTGCAATTCCTTATCTCCTTGACTTGGATTTAGAGTTTTATTTAGCTCTTCTATCTTGTCTTTTCTTTCTTGCGCATTATCTTTTTGATCTAAAATTGGTTCTACTGCTGCTGCACCAGAATTGATTGTTAAAACAGAATCCATCATAAATTTATTTACATTGGCTTCCTTCCTGTCTGCTGCGCTCATCTGACCTTCAAGACCTAATTCATAAAGCTCCTGAGCATGCAGATATGCGGTTAATCCCTTTTCTGTATTCATATTATAGTCTTCTTGCTTAGGAGCAGGATGCTCTTTTTGATATTGTTTTACACCATCGTAAAATCCTTTTGGTGCAGCTCTTAACCCGGATCCATCTATACTAAATGGTGTTGCTGCTGCTCCCGCTTTCTTTGTAATTGCTCCGGCGTTTTTTCCGAAGAACTCTCTAACAGTACTCTCCTTTTTACCGCTTTTTTCGTTTTTTCTCGAAAACGCACTTTGAATCTTTGGAATTGCCTTTATATAAACTTTAAAAACTGGCTGATTCATTAATTTAAAACGATCGTCTTCTTCACCCGCATTAGCTTTCTTGCCAGCTTCCTCGTCTGCTTCGGTTTCCATGTTTGCTAAACTGGCTTTTATCGCTCCCTGCCGCTCGCGAACCGCCTCGATTATCTCATTTGCTCGTGCTTTTTTCTCTTCTTCGGTAGCATTCTGGCCTGCCGCTTGGAGTCGATTGCCAGCATCTTTTCCAAAATTAGCCACGCCTAGAAAAGCAGTGCCTACATTTACCAGCTCTTGATCCATGGTGGCTTTAGCGGCTCTAGATTGTGCTTTTACTGCACGGATCAAATCGTTGTCGTTCTCCCTATTTTCGTTCCATGCGGCACGCGCTTGCATCTCCGGAGTTTGTTCAGGTACTCTATCTTGAGCAGGTTGCGCTGGGACAATCACATCTCCGTTTTCGTTTCGTTGTTCAGGTACTGCAGGTACCGCAGGTACCTCAGGAATTAAACGGAGTCTAGCCGGGTCATAATCATGCGTACCTGGTAATACTTTTGCAAAATCAAACCGAGAATCCTCTATTTCTTTTCCGCAATCTTCTATCGCTTTAATGAGCGCAACTGCATCATCCAAGATTGCAAGATATTTTTCTTGTGATTCCTTGTCGTTTTTAAATTCCATTGCGGGGACCTGAGCGTTGCCCTGAGCGTTGCCCTGAGCGTTGCCCTGAGCGTTGGCCTGAGCGTTGGCCTGATACCGTTGTCCAGCAACCTGTGATAGACCGGCACACAGGTCCATTAATCTATCTCTTTCCGCTTGTATTTGATTTCTGATTGAGCCTGCGTTTGCATCTCTAAACTTTGCATAAAACGCTACAATCTTCTCTTGCATATCTGCGCTTTGCTCTTCATCTAGCTCCGGGTCGACATCTACACGCGCTGCTTTTGGTGTTGGAATCGATTGTTTCGCAAACGAAGTAATCTTTCTTTGAATTCCATGGCCGTTCTGCACAACATGCGTCAATTCATGCGCAAGAAGCGTTTGCCCGCTTGTGGAACCCGGATTGTATGCTCCGGAACGAAAATAGATATCGCTGCCCTGCGTAAACGCATCGGCGTTGATGCTGCGGCTGATTGTGTTGGCAGCTGGGTCGGTATGAATCCGAACACCCGAAAACGAGGTTCCGAAACCTTCTTCCATCTTGCGCTGAATGGGAGCCGACATCTTTGTTGCACTGCTGCTGCCCAGCGCAGCGCTAATGCTTCCTCCACTGTTTGATGCGGAAGCGCTTCCCGAAGCATGACGGTGTATTTTATCTCTCACACTTCTTTGAATCTTATTTCCGTCTTTCGATCCATCAGAAGCAATGTGGTCGGAGACGCTTCTCTGAATTCCCACTCCATTTGAATAAGAAGAAATACTGCCTGAAAGTTTTCGTTGAATCACGTCATGTCCGATACCGGAAGCATGTACATTCCCAACACTAATACTGCGGTAAATCGTATCATCATCCGCAGAACTCCCTACCTCATGGGCGATGCTCCTTTGGATTGAGTCTTCTGAGTTTGCGCCGCTGATTTTATCTGTAATACTCCGATAAATCATTCCACCATCCTGCGACGATGCCAGGTTATCTGAAAGTTTTCGGCTGATACCGTCGCCTCCTCCAGACGGGGAGATTCCGTTTCCTGCGCCCGATGGGGGAATGTCGTCTCCAAGACTAGTATTCATAGAACTCGGAGTCGTCAGATTCGAAACAACTTCTTTGGCAATATTGTCAGCTTCAATCTCACTCGCATCTGTTGGTGAACTGATCTCCACATCGCTAGAAATATATTCACCGAATCCTCCATTTCCCAAAGATCTTTGTATTTCAGCAACCGGATCTTCTTTAATTGTTTGCTGCTGTTGCTGTTTTGCTAAATCAGCCTGTAAATCTTTTTTTTCTTGCTCGACAGCTCTATTGATCTTAATCACTTTATTCCCCCCTCAAGCAATCAATAAAAAAATGTTCCTGTTTCTAACGCTTGATCTAATGTCATTGTCCCATCAATCAAATCCATGGATTTTTTCGCGATTGTATTCGCTTCATAAATAAATACATCCAAAGATCTTGCAAATAAACCAGGATCAATGTTTTTATCAATATCTAAATATAATGAATATTTTAAACAAACTGAATCTGAAAAAATAAGAACATTCCCGATCATAAAGCGTTCGTTTTGTAGTCGGATAAATTCATTTAGAATCTCCTTTTTTTCTTCCGGAATCGGTGCTGAAACGCACATATAAAATTGTAAAAATAAAACTGGGATGTCAGAAAGAGTCATTGGAAGTAGGTTGCAAG
>CAKSKO010000039.1 GCA_934465125.1 uncultured Eubacteriales bacterium | reverse complement strand
AAATATGCTATTAGAAATCGCATTCGCTCTCTTCGAGAGAACAAAAAATTATCCAGAGAGGAGTTATTGTTAATCCTAAAAATTTCCATCCAAAAAATTGTTCTTTGGAAAAATGGACAGGGAACCATACTCTTTGATGAGCTTTTACAGCTCTCTGATTTTTTGACACCACAAACGACTACATCGTCTGTTTGACTGATTGTAAGAAATGGCACATTTGATCATTCGCTAGTAAAACCCTTACAATTTTTTACGCGGGCAAATTTCCAAGCCAGCGGTCATCTCTTCCCGCGTTGGAGTCTGTTTTATTAAAAATCCTCCGAAACCCATCCGTACTCCCTTAAAACAGCAATCGTGTTATGGTAATACGACGGAACTACATAACGCGAAGGCAAAAACAGCGCCCGCTTCATGTCTGGATTATCGTAATAGTCCTTATGAGAATAAAGAGTTACTTCGGAGTAGTTACTATCTTGCATTGTACTGCTTTCCCACAAGTATTCTTTCTCCGCTGTATCGTCCATGACGTCTGCCTTTAAGGCATCAAGTAGGTTTGATTTTTGTAACAAAGTCAATCCATCAATTGGATTTTCTTTTTCATCAGTTTTCCTCTTTATTGTATCTCGGATTGAAATGGATGCAATATCCTTTGCATCAATATTGAAAATAATGCGACTTTTCGTCTTGTATTCTGAAAGGTCTGTGATCTCACATGCGGCTTTTTGTGCTGCGCTGTCTAAATCTTCTTCATTGTAAATACGATTGATCACCATACCGTTGTGCATCCGATAACGGATTACTACTTCAGGTTCATTCCCGATTTTAATGGGTCGATATGGAAATCCCCTTCTTTGTCTGATCCCTTCTATTACTTTTTGGTTTAGCCCTACTACCTGTTCAATCGACTGATTTTCCGTCAAAATCGGAAGAAGCGCAACATTTTTACCATCAATCTCCCATTCATCCCGACGGAATGAATCTTTTTCCAGAATTGTCGTCACTGCTTCTCCTGATACCTCTATGCTTTCAATTTGAGAGGGTTCCGGAAGCCTCATATCGTATCCGAAGCAACCAAATGAAAAAACTCCATAAAATACTGCGAGAAATCCGATACATGAAACATAATACGGCAAGCTCTTTTTTAAATGCTGGAATCCTCTTGAATAAATCGCCTCGATTGTCAAATGTGCGGCAAGGGATCCTAAAATCGCCCCGCACCAGAAGAAAACCGCCTGATACGATGTCACCGCCATGAAAAAGTAGCCTAGCGCAATCCCAAGCACAAGCGACGAAACAAATCGGATCAGTATTTGGGGAAGTGAAAAAACAAATCCCCTTTCTTCTGCTTCGCTTTTTCGTTTCTTGAAAAGCAATACAGACAAAAGCAGTAGACAAATAATGATAAAAACCCACCAAGAAATAAACCATACTTCTGTTTTTGAAATGCCCATCGGTTTTAAAAATATAGTTGAAAGATACGGAACAAAAACTGCTAAAAAGGGCGATAGTGCAGTCAGTAAGGTCCAAGATAATTGACCCAGCAAATTATATCCAGGCAAAATCGATGCAGAAAGCGAAAAAATAAGCCATACTGATGCTGGATAGATAATATTAATTACTAAAATTGACACAACCATATCCATACCTGCTCCACTGCAAACAGAGACAAATGCCGAAAACGTAAATGCGGCAGTGAGTCCTAAGACCAAATACAAGCAGCTCCTTAAGAGCATGAAAACAGTATCAGAATTCATCATACAGAAAAGCATCGATACTCCTCCCACTACAATCACCGGTAAGAGTAGCAAGGTAAGGCCTGCTGCATAATGGGACAAAAATAAGGTTGTCCGTTTCGCAGGAATTGCCAGAAAAAGGTCAACACTTCTCTTTTTATGCATGAAATCAAAGATCGTCTTGGAAAAAATAAGAGTGAATACGATTCCAATCGGTGCAGCCAACACCAGAAAAACCTGATCCACAATATTGGGAAGCCGACCACCAATATTGTTTAATAACAGTAGAACTGGTACGGCTAAAAACAACAACACTGCATAGAGAATCGACGCCGCTGTATAACGGGCAAGTATAAAACGATACAATGAGCAAAAACGCCGAAACGTATCTTTAAATTGATTTGTCGTCATAACCCGCTACCTCCATTTCACTAATAAATACTTCCTCAAGGCTCAATGGAAGCAACTCGAGAAAAATCGGATTTATACTGTCGAGTCTTTTTAAAATATCTTCCTTTTCTCCTTTGATAACGAGGTTAATCATAGAACCATGTCTTTCTGATTTTAAAATATGAAAAGTATCAAAAAATTCCGGTGATGGAAACGGGGAATATGCCGCTTGCACATGGAAAATTCCAGACCTGATTTCGTCGATTTCTTTTTGTAACAGTAGACGTCCATTGTGTAATAGTCCAATATGATCACACAACTGCTCAATCTCTTTTAAGTTGTGTGACGCAATGATAATTGACGTTCCCTTTTCACTCACTTCACGAATCAAAAGCCTTTTTACCTTTCTCATAACCAATGGATCAATCCCATCAAAAATTTCATCAAAAAAAAGATACTCGGCTCCCGAAGAGAGCGCTAAAATAAGTGCAGCTTGTTTTTGTCTCCCTTTCGAAAAATTTGAAACCTTTTCCTGCCTACTGATAGAAAGTTCTTTACAAAGCGATTTGTATTTTTCATCATCCCATTTTTGATACAACCCTTTATAAAACCGCCGCATGTCGGTTAGTGTACCAGAACCAAAAAAGTATGGATCATCCGCAACAAAGAAAACTTTCTCTTTGCATAGCGGGTGTTCAAATACTGCTTCTCCGTTAATTAAAATTTCACCATCATCCGGTCTATAAACTCCGGAAAGAGTCCGCAAGAGCGTGGACTTCCCCGATCCATTCGGTCCTACTAACCCAAAAATAGAGTTTGGTGCAATTACCGCGTTTATTTCCTTAAGCGCGTCAGTTGCCCCAAACTTTTTATACAGATTCTTTATCTGAATCATTCTTTTTCCTCCTTTCTATAAAAATTTTTTCGACAGCGTTAAGAACGTCTTGCTTCTCCACACCCATATCCATCAACTCTAAAATAGCTGGTTTTAAAGCTTGTTCAATAAATTCTTTTTTTCGCCGCTGCGTTTTTATTTCCTGGGAAATAAACGATCCCTTTCCTGCAATAGAATAGATAATTCCCTCATGCTCTAAAAGCTGATACGCTTTTTGTACGGTATTTGGATTTACCCCAAGCTGTTTTGCTAAAGAGCGGACAGTCGGCAACTGTTCGTTTTCTTTGAGCAGCCCTATTGTTGCCAGTTTGATTACATTTTTTCGTAGCTGTTCATAAATCGGAACTCTGCTTTGAAAATTTATATAAAACATATTCTCTCCCTACATCCATAAGCGATCTTTTTACGTCGCTGTTTTTACTGTAATAATTAGACTAATACAATAGGGAGTCTACCATATCACTTTTAAAAAATCAATCTTTTTTTGTCATTCTTATTTTTGCTTCTTGTCCGTATTTTTTAAACAACTGTTACATATAAATAAAATAGAGAAACTATGAAATACGGTTGAATTTTTAAACAAAATGCGGTATAATCACGTCGTATTATATTTGTTAATTATTATATATGACAACATTGTCGTTTGTTGTGACAAATTATTATTACATGGAAGGAGTATCGGTAGTGAAACAGTACAACGCAAAGGATATTTTAAACATCGCCCTAGCGGGGCACAGCGGGTCTGGCAAAACCTCCCTCATAGAATCCATGTTATATTTAGCGGGGGCAACAGATAGATTGGGAAAAATAACAGATGGGAATACTGTCTGTGATTTTGACCAAGAAGAGATCAAACGAAAAACGTCGATCGGAACCGCTGTCGCTCCCCTTGTCTGGAAAAATCGAAAGATTAATTTCATCGATACCCCAGGCCTGTTTGATTTTGCAGGAGGTCTTTTAGAAGGGATGCGAGCTGCAGATTCTGTTTTGATCACGGTATCGGGAAAATCCGGCGTTTGTGTCGGGACAGAAAAGGCGGTCCAGCTTGCAAACAAGCAAGGTCTTTCGAAAATCTTTTTTGTAAACGGTCTTTGCGACGAAAGCTCTCGATTTTATCGTGTATTTGAAGATTTAAAGGCATATTTTGGTCCGGCCGTTTGCCCGGTTGTCGTTCCATTTATTGTTGATAACAAGGCGGAATGCTACATTAACCTCCTAGAATTTAAGGCATACTCCTATTCGAACGGAAAGGTTTCAGAAGTTCCGATGCCCGATATGGGCGACCGTTTAGACGGTCTGCGAACCGCTATCTATGAGGCAATTGCAGAAACGAGCGACGATATGTTCGAAAAATACTTCTCAGGAGAAGCATTTACTCCGGAAGAAATTATTGTCGGAATCAGCTCCGGAGTAAAAAGCGGAACAATCTTGCCTGTCTTCTGTGGAGACGCACAAACAACTTTTGGTGTGGATCAACTGCTAAACGGCTTGAGCTGGCTGGCGCCTTCTGCTGCCGTAGGCGGCGGTGAACTGGCTATGGACGTCGACGGAATACCGATTGATCTCTCTGTCAATGCCGATGCAACGCCGGCTGCAATCGTTTTTAAAACAGTCGCCGACCCGTTTATCGGGAAATTGTCGTATTTTAAAGTCATCTGCGGAAAAATCTCGTCGGACTCCCCGCTTCTTAATATGAGAACCGGAAATCAGGAACGGATTAGTAAGGTGCTGATGGTGTCCGGTAAAAAGCAGGTAGAAGTAGACTTTGTCGGCGCTGGAGATATCGGAGCAATTCCAAAGCTTCAGTCGACCAACACGGGCGATACGCTTTGTTCCCCTGTTCGTAAACTCTTTTTAGAAGGGATCGACTATCCGGCGCCTTCGCTTTCGATGGCAATCTCTCCGAAGAAAAAAGGCGACGAGGATAAAGTTGCGCAGGGTTTGCTGCGGCTCGAAGAAGAGGATCCAACGATCCATTTTAAAAACAACACAGAAACACATCAGATGATTGTTTCGGGTTTAGGAGAACAGCACCTCGATGTAATTGTATCAAAACTAAAAACAAAGTTCGGGACCGAGGTGAGCCTCACTCCCCCGAAGATTGCTTACCGAGAAACAATCAGAGGCAAGGTACAGGTGCAGGGACGCCACAAAAAACAGACCGGCGGACACGGACAATTCGGAGACGTCTGGATTGAATTCGAGCCTTGTGATAGCGATGGTTTAGAATTTCTGGAGCGAGTCGTCGGCGGTGCAGTCCCGAAGGGATTCTTCCCTGCTGTTGAAAAGGGCCTTAGAGATTGTATCAAAAAAGGTCCTTTGGCGGGATATCCTGTTGTAGGATTAAAGGCCACTTTATATGACGGTTCCTACCATCCGGTGGATTCTTCCGAAATGGCGTTTAAGACGGCGGCGGCCATCGCTTATAAAAATGGATTGCCTTTAGCGTCTCCGGCACTTTTGGAACCGATCGGAATGCTCAAGGCAGTTGTTCCTGATCACAATATGGGCGATATTATGGGAGAAGTTACCAAACGGCGCGGAAGGGTGCTCGGTATGAACCCGGCGGAGGATTCTATGCAGGAAATTGACGCAGAAGTCCCGGTGGCAGAAATGCACGATTTTACAACTTTTATCCGTCAGGCAACGCAGGGCCGCGGATATTTCACATTCCAGTTTGAACGATACGAAATTGCCCCGGAGTCTGTTGCACAAAAGGTCATCGCAGAAGCAAAACAGGAAACCGCAAGCGAAACATAAAGAAAAACAACCGCCTGCAATGTGCTTACAGGCGGTTGTTTTTTGTCAAAAGACGATTTTATATCATGATAAATAGTTTCTATTGTCTTTTCATAGCATGTTACATAATAAGGCTTAACACAAGCATCTCTTCGAGTGCATAATAGATTTCTTCAAGGTCATCAAGGGGCAATGGGTTTTCGCCTTTTCCGATTTCGATCGTAAATGCCGGTCGCTTTTTCTCTTTGATAAACCAATCCTTAAACCCACCGCCCACTGCAAGTCCTTCCGGCTGAGAGGCCTTATACCCGCTACTCATGGCCATGATCCGTACCATCAGCTCCGAACGCTTCGGGGTGTTTTCTCCAAAAGACCAGTAGATTTCCTCTCCTTGACTGTGAAATGCCAGGGCATGACGGATATTAGAAAACCGACAAAAAGTTGTAATCGCTTTTGTCTCCGGTTCGCTTTCCGGTTTTTTGCCGCCATAGCGTGTTGGAGCGGGGCCTATGATTCCGGACTTTTGCTCGAGTTCATGAAGTTCTTGCCATCCTGCGTCAAAGTTATGGTTGATATCCACTCCGCGCGCATTCGCCTGCCAACGAGAGGTATTACTGCCGCTAGCCTTTGTTACAAGCTTTTGATATTCCCCAGCGCTTTCTGCACCATGAAGCGAAATTTCTACTCCATCCGGATTGATGCACGGCAAAAAGAAAACTCCTCTTTGTTTTAAAAACTCTGCTACCTTGATTTCGGAAATCATCCTACTGTGCTTGATCGCTTCACAGAGTTCTTTTATAAAATGGATCAGAAGCAGCGATGTCAGCCATTCCATCCCGTGGAATGCTCCTGCCATCAGAACTTGTTCACTGGGATTTCCGATTGCCACATAAGGGATACTCCGCCCACAAACACTTTTAGAAAGCGTTCCAATATGCAGAAATGGATAGTCCTTTTGAAGCTTTCTTAATAGCTTACTGCGGTATTGTTCGTCCGGGATCTCATACGCGAATGCTCTACTGATCACTTTACCACTCCTCCTAGGGCTGTTTTATTTACTCTGAAACCAACGATTTAAAAAACGCTTAGAAAGCTGTTTTTCTCTTTGTTGTTTTCATAAAACAGTACACACTTTAGTAATATTATATAGGCAATTTTATGAAAAAATAACCAGCAAAACAAGAAACTCCATTAAAAATTTCTCTTCTTAACCTGTTTTGGGGTCTGTTCTTGTTATTGGAAAGAATTGAGGAATTTTATGAATTTAGAAGAAAAAACATTAACACAGAAAGAATTATTCCACGGTAAAATTATTACACTTCGGCTCGATACAGTAAGCCTACCAAACGGGAACAAGGCCTCGCGCGAAATAGTCGAGCATCCCGGGGGTGTTTGCATTGCCGCACTGACAAAAGAAAATGAACTGCTCTTTGTCAAGCAGTACCGCTACCCTTATCACGAGGTTGTGCTGGAGCTTCCGGCCGGAAAACTCGAAAAAGGACAAAATCCTCTTGAAAACGGGAAACGTGAACTAAAAGAAGAGACGGGAGCAATCGCGCGCAATTATCTCTCTCTTGGAAAGCTATATCCGAGTCCCGGGTATTGCGGTGAAATTATCCATCTATATTTTTGTCGAGTTGATTCCTTTGGAGAAGCATCCCCCGATGGAGATGAGTTTTTGCAGGTATTAAAAATCCCAATAGATCGAGCTGTCGAGATGGTGTTAAACAATGAAATTCCCGACGCCAAAAGTCAGACCGCTATTTTAAAAACTGCAATGCTATTAAATAAAGGAATGTTATAAACAGATTAAAAAGCAGCCTTTTGGAAGCGCTGCTTTTAATTTTTTTAAACAAAACTCACTTTATTCCTTTATCCCACAAATCATCATTTCAGCAAATTTTCTATATTATCTACAAATTATTTCTAAATTTTAAATAAATTATTTATTTTTTTTGATAATCCTCTTGTAATTCTAAATTTATGATGGTATAATTTACTAAAAATTTATAAAAAAGGGGTTTATTTTATGAAAAAAGTCGCGTTCAACAAATTTCTTTCCTTTTTACTCATTTTTTCTCTTTTGATTTCCTCTACTGCGTTACTGGCATCGGCCAAAACAGTAGATGGTGCGAATGGAGAATCTTATGAGATTGCCAACCATGAGTATAGCGATGCCTATCTCGACTACCTTGATGAGCTTGATAACGGACTTGTCGTCAATTCGAATACATATGTACCATATCCTTATGCATTTAAGGGAACAGATGTGCAGAATGTCTCTGAATCTATCTCGCCTAAAGGTTGTGATTCAAAATACGATCCAAGACCTGCCGGCCTTGTTAGTTCGATCAAAAATCAAAATCCTTGGGGAACCTGCTGGGCAATGTCAGCTATTTCTTCGTTAGAGAGTTTTTTGATTAACACCGGAATGGAGAACAATCAAATCGACTTATCAGAAGAACATCTGGTTTGGTGGGCAATGAAGCAAGATGACGGATACGGATGGAATAAAACCGACAAAAATGCGGGCGGGCAGTCGATCACTGTGGCTGGGTATTTCTCCTCCTGGCAGGGTCCGAAATCAGAAGCTGATATCCCGTATGACACCTCAAAAAAGTTGCGTCGCCCAGAAAACTTCAACACAGCAAAAACACTTTATAACGTTTCAGACATCGTCTATGTCAACGGTAACAAAAATTCTGTCAAATCTGCAATCATGCAGTATGGCGCGGTTTCCTC